>NZ_JAKTNS010000004.1:0-106249 GCF_022760915.1 Thermus thalpophilus
ACGTGGGCGCAGGTCCATCCTAAAGGGGTGGTCCCACGTTTTGACGTGTACTGAGGCCCGGGCCTTCACCGGAAGGCCTGGCGTGGTGGCCCTGACGCACGCCTTCCACGGCCGGACCCTGCTTGGGATGTCCTTGACCGGCAAGGCCGGCTATTACAAGCAGAACTTCGGTCCTTTCGTCCCCGAGGTTTACCACGCCCCGGTACCTTACCCCTACCGGGGGGTTTCGGAGGAGATGGCCTTGGAGGGCCTGGAAGAGCTTTTCCGCACCCAGGTGGACCCGGAGCGGGTGGCGGCGTTGATCCTGGAGCCGGTGCTGGGAGAGGGGGGCTTCCTCCCGCTTTCGCCCACGTACTTGCAGCGGGTACGAGAGATCACCGAGCGGCACGGCATTCTCTTGGTGGTGGACGAGATCCAGTCCGGTTTTGGCCGCACGGGACGGATGTGGGCCGTGGAGCACAGCGGGGTGGTGCCGGACCTTCTCCTTTTCGCCAAGAGCGTGGCCGCCGGGCTTCCCCTGTCGGGGGTGGTAGGGCGGGCGGAGGTCATGGACGCTCCCAAACCCGGGGGGCTTGGGGGCACCTACGCCGGGAATCCTCTGGCCTGCGCCGCGGGGCTAGCGGTGCTGGATGTGTTCCAAGAAGAAGGGCTCCTGGAGCGAGCTCAAGCGTTGGGGGAGCTCCTGTGGCGGGATCTTTTACGTTTGCAGGAGCGCCATCCGCAGGTGGGGGAGGTGCGGGGCCTGGGGCCCATGGTGGCCATGGAGCTGGTTCAGGAGCCCAGGACCAAGGCGCCCGCTCCTGGGCTGGTGGGCCGGCTCTTGGAAGAGGCCCGGGCCAGGGGGCTTCTTTTGCTGCGGGCGGGTATGTACGGCAACGTGGTGCGCATCCTGGTGCCCTTGGTGGCCAAGGAGGAGGAGGTGGCGGAGGGGCTTTCCCGGCTCGGGGGGGCCCTCGAGGCCACCTTGGCCGGAGGTGAGGAGTGAGGGGACAGGAAGTGCCTGTGGCTTTCGGACTGGCGGGCGGCTTGGCTTGGGCCAGGTAGGGGCGAGATGACCGCGGTGGAAATCCGGAAGGAAGTGGAGGGACTGCGCCTTGAAGGCCTGCGCAAGCGCTTCGGCGAGGTGGAGGTCCTCAAGGGGGTTTCCCTGGAGGTGCGCAAGGGGGAGTTTTTCACCCTCCTCGGTCCCTCGGGGTGCGGCAAGACCACCTTGCTTCGGCTGGTGGGGGGCTTTGAGGTGCCGGATGAGGGCCGGGTCATCCTTTCCGGTCGGGACCTCACGGGTCTGCCCGCCCACCTGCGCCCCGTGAACACCGTGTTCCAGAACTACGCCCTCTTTCCCCACCTCAGCGTGTACGAGAACGTGGCCTTCGGCCTCCGGAGCCGCCGCTTTCCCGAGGCGGTGATCCGGAGCAAGGTGGAGTACGGCCTGGGCTTGCTGCGCCTGGAAAGCCTTGTCCACCGCTACCCGCATCAGCTTTCCGGGGGGCAGAAGCAGCGGGTGGCCCTGGCCCGGGCCCTGGTGAACGAGCCCGAGGTCCTCCTCCTGGACGAGCCCATGAGCGCCCTTGACGCCAAGTTGCGGGCCGAGGTGCAGCTGGAACTCAAGGCCCTGCAGCGCCGCCTGCAGGCCACCTTTATCCTGGTGACCCATGACCAGGAAGAGGCCATGGCGGTATCTGATCGCCTGGGGGTGATGGAGGGGGGGCGGTTGCTCCAGGTGGGGACCCCGGAAGAGGTCTACGAGCGGCCAGAAACCCGGTTTGTGGCGGAGTTTTTGGGGGTTGCCAACCTCATTCCCGCCCGCCGGCGGGCAGGGGGCGTGGACACCCCCTACGGCTTTTTCCGCCTTTTTGTGCCTTGGGAAGAGGGTTTCCTGGCCCTGCGGCCCGAGCGGGTGGAGCTCCTTTGGGAGCCTGTGCCCGGTGCTTTTCCCGCCCGTGTGCGGCAGGTGATCTACCGGGGAGCCTACGTGGAGGCGTTCTTGGAGCCCGAGCTTCGGGTCCGGTCGTGGCTTCGGCTTTCCCCGGGACAAGACGTGTATGTGCGCATTCCGGAGGAAGGGCTGGTGGTCCTGCGTGAATAGGGTGCTGGTCTGGTACGGGGAACTCACCACGGGAAGACGCCTTCTTCTCCGGGGCGTTTTGCTTGTCCTGCCCGGGGTCGTGTGGCTGTTGGCGTTCCTGCTCCTGCCTGGGCTTTTGCTCTTCCCCCTGTCCTTGGCCGAGCGGGGGGCGTTTGGCGAGGTGGTATGGACGTTCAGCCTGGAAAACTACCGCCGCCTTCTCGGCTTTGGCGTCTTGGGCTTCAGCCCCGACAACCTTTTGGCCCTCTTGCGCACCCTAGGGGTGGCGGGCATAACCACCCTGCTTTGCTTGGTCTTGGCGTTTCCCATCGCCTTTTTCATCCGGGCCCAGGAACCGAGGCGGCGCTATTTTTGGCTCTCTTTGGTCTTGGTTCCCTTCTGGACCAACCTGGTCATTCGCACCTACGCCTGGCAGCTCTTGCTGGCCCCGGAAATGCCCTTCGCTCGCTTGGCGGCCGCTTTGGGCCTGGCGGAGCCGGGTATGGCCCTGTTCCCGGGCGCCTTTGCCGTGTACGTGGGCATGGTGAGCGCCTTTTTGCCCTTCATGGTCCTCCCCCTGTACGCCAGCGTGGAGCGAATGGACGAAAGCCTCGTGGAGGCGGTGCGGGACCTTTACGGGGGGCCTTTAAGGGTTTTCCTGCACGGGGTGCTGCCTCAGGTGCTTCCGGGCCTCAGCGTGGGGGTCATCCTCACCTTTGTTCCCGCCTTGGGGATGTTCGTGGTCCCCGACCTTCTGGGTGGTGCGAAGCACTTCCTGCTGGGCAACCTGGTCCAGCAAGCCTTCTATACCATGCGCGACTGGCCGTACGGGGCGGCCTTGAGCTTGGTCCTGATCCTTTTCACCCTTTGGGGCTTGAAGGTCTACCGCCGCTTCGGCAAGGAGGTGGACCTGGCGTGAGGGTGTCCTGGGCTACCCGCACAGTGGCTTTGGGGGCTTTGGCCTTCCTCTACCTGCCCATGCTGGCGGTGGCCGTTTTCTCCGTGAACCGGACCCGCTACGGCCTCAGCTGGACAGGGTTCACCTGGGACTGGTACGCGCGGCTTTTGCAGAACGAGGCGGTCCTGGAGGCCGCCCGCAACACGTTTCTTCTCGCCTTTTGCTCCACCCTCCTGGCCACGGTCCTCGGCACCCTCTTGGCTCTGGGCTTGGAGCGCCACCCCTTTGGCCGTCGGGCCCGGGCCTTCTTGGAAACCCTTCTGTACCTTCCCGTGGTCACCCCGGATTTGATCCTGGCTGCGGCCTTAGTGGTGGCCTTCGGCTTCTTACGCCGCTACTTCAGCCTGTTTGAGCCGGGTTTGCCCGCCATGGTGGTGGGCCACGTGACCTTCCAGGTGGCTTTTGTGGCCCTGGTGGTGGTGAGCCGGCTCAAATCCTTGCCCAGAGAGCTGGACGAGGCGGCGCGGGACCTGTACGCCACCTATCCCTACTACCTGCGACGGGTCCTTGTCCCCTTGCTTGCCCCAGGTATCGTGGCTGGGGCCATGCTGGCCTTCACCCTTTCCCTGGACGACTTCGTCATCAGCTTCTTCACCGCCGGGCCCACCAGCCAAACCCTTCCCCTCCTCATCTACGCCTCCGCCCGGCGCGGCATTACCCCGGAGATCCATGCTCTCTCCACGCTGATTTTTCTCTTGACCCTGGTTTTGGTGCTGAGCGCAGAGCGCTTTACAAGGAGGACGGCATGAGAAAAGCCTTGGTCCTGTTGGCGGTCGGTTTGGCCTTGGGTTTGGCCCAGAAGGGGGAACTGCGGCTATTCATCTGGTCGGAGTACATTGACCCCGCCATCCTCGAGGCCTTCACCCAAAAGTTTGGCTACAAGGTGCGGGTGGACCTTTATGAGTCCAACGAGGAGTTGATCGCCAAGCTGCAGGCGGGAGGTGTGGGCCAGTACGACGTGATCTTCCCCTCGGACTTCTACGTGCCCTCGCTCATCCATCTCAAACTGGTGCGACCCTTGGACCACGCCCAAATCCCCAACCTCAAAAACCTGGACGAGAAGTTCAAAAGCCCGCCCTTTGATCCGGGAAACCGCTATTCCGCCGCCTACCAGTGGGGCACCACCGGGCTTATCTACCGCAAGGACCGGGTGCCGGAGCCAACGAGCTGGGCGGTACTTTTCAAGGAGCCCAAGGCGCCTTTCATCCTTATGGACTCCCCGCGGGAGATGCTGGGCAACGCCTTAAAGTACCTGGGGTACTCGGTGAACACCAAAGACCCCAAAGAGGTGCAGCAGGCGGGGCAGCTCCTCCTTCAAGCCAAGCGGAGCCGCTACTTCCTGGGCTTTGAAGGGGGTGTGGGGGGAAAGAACCGGGTGGTGGCGGGGGCAGCGGCGTACGCCGTGGTCTACAACGGCGATGCCGTGCGGGCGGCGGAGGAAAACCCCGGCAAAGTGGCCTTCGCCATTCCCAAAGAGGGGGCTACCCTGTGGGTGGACTCCATGATGATTCCCGCCAGGGCCCCCAACCCGGAAGCGGCCCACCGCTTCATCAACTTCATCCTAGAGCCCAGGGTGGGGGCGCAGCTTTCCAACTACAACCGCTACGCCACCCCTAACCGGGCGGCCTTGCCCTACATCCGGCCCGAAGACCGCAAGAACCCCGCCATTTACCCGAGCCCGGAGGCCATGAAGCGCCTGGAGTTCATCCTGGACCTAGGCAAGGACAACCGCATCTACGACGAGGTGTGGAGCGCCGTGAAAAGCCGCTAGGAGGCGTATGGGGTACATTCAGTTGAAGACGGAGATCCCAGGGCCCAAGAGCCGGGCGTTGCAGGAGCGGCGGGCGCAAGCGGTTTCCCGCGCCCTGGCCCAAGCGAACCCGGTGGCCGTGGCCCGGGCCCACGGCGCCTTGGTGGAGGACGTGGACGGGAACGTCCTTGTGGACCTGGCCGGGGGCATCGGCGCCTTGGCGGTGGGGCACACCCCCGAAGGGGTGGTGGATGCGCTGAAGGCGCAGGCGGAGCGCCTCATCCACGTGTGCGCCATCGTGGCAAATTACGAGCCCTACGTGGCCTTGGCGGAGGCGCTCAACGCCTTGTACCCGGGTCCTGGTCCGGTCAAGACCCTGCTGGCCAACGGCGGGGCGGAGGCGGTGGAAAACGCCGTGAAGCTGGCCCGGGCCTACACCGGGCGGGCTGCCGTAATGGTATTTGAGGGGGCGTACCACGGGCGCACCAACCTCACCATGGCCATGACCTCCAAGTACGCCCTGTTCAAGAAGGGGTTTGGCCCCTTCGCCCCCGAGGTGTACCGCCTGCCCGTGCCCAACCTCTACAGGACCCCGAAGGGCATGACGCCAACCGAATATCTGGAGTGGTCCTTGTGGAACGTGGAAAACGCCTTGGTGGCCCACATTGATGGCTCCGCCCTGGCGGCCATCGTCATTGAGCCCGTGCTGGGGGAAGGGGGCTTTATTCCGGTGCCCCACGCCTTCTTGCGCAAGCTCCGGGAAATCGCCGACCGAACCGGGGCCCTCTTGATCTCGGACGAGGTGCAGTCGGGGTCAGGGCGCACTGGGCGGATGTGGGCCATTGAGCACAGCAGGGTGGTGCCGGACCTCCTGGTGTCTGCCAAGAGCCTGGGGGCGGGGATGCCCATCAGCGCCGTGACGGGCAAGGCGGAGGTGTTGGATGCCCCTCACGTGGGCGGCGTGGGAAGCACCTACGGGGGCAATCCTTTGGCAGCGGTGGCGGCCTTGGAGGCCCTGAAAATCCTCCAGTCCCCAGGCTTCCTGGAGCGGGCGGCGCTGATTGAAGCCAAGGTGCGGGAGGTCTTCACGCCCCTTATGGAGGAGGTGCCCGCCTTGGGGGATGTCCGGGGTATCGGCGCCATGATGGCCCTAGAGTTCGTCAAGGACCCCACCACCAAGGAACCCTGGCCCGAGTTCGTGCTGGAGTTGGTGCGGCGCAACGCCGCCAAAGGGGTTTTGACCATCCGGGCGGGGCTTTACTCCAACGCCCTTCGCTTTTTGCCTCCCTTGGACATCCCCTTGGACATGCTGGAAGAGGCCCTTGGGGTGGTGGCGGAAAACGTGCGAGAGGTGTATGCCGCCCTGGCCTGAGCCGCTTCTTATTTCCCCGGACGGCCGCTTTGCCGTGGTCTTATCGGCACCTTGGATGGCGGAGGCCCTCGAGGCCATCCAGGAGGCGAGCTTTCCGACCTTGGCGCGGGAAGAGCGCATGACCCGGGAACACTACCTGGCCCACATGCGCATCTTCCCCGAGGGCCAGCACGCCGTGGTAGAAGTTGCCACGGGCAAGGTGGTGGCCTGCTCCACGGATTTCCGCACCCGGGTGGACTTTCACCATTACCAGCACCGCTACATTGAGGCCGTTGCGGGGAACTGGCTCACCCGGCACGACCCGGAGGGCGATTGGCTTTACGGGGCCGACATTGGGGTTTTGCCGGAGTACCGGGGCTTGGGCCTTTCCAAGCTCCTCTACCAAGCCCGGCAAGACCTGGTTCGCCGCCTGGGCCTGAAGGGGCACGTGGCGGGGAGCATGCCCAAGGGGTACCACCGCTTTGCGGCGGAGATGCCCATTGAGGAGTACGTGCACCGGGTGGTGCGGGGGGAGCTGAGCGACCCGGTGCTTTCCGTCCAGCTCAAGCGCGGCTACCGGGTGTACGGCATCATCCCCGATTACTTGGAAGACCAAAGCTGCCTGAACTACGGGGTGTTCGTGGTGTGGCGCAACCCGGAGGTGGGCTGGTGAGGCGGATTTTGGGCCGGGTGTACGTGCCGGACGCCCAGGGCCGGTTCCGCCCCCACCGCGCCCTTTGGGTGCGGGAGGGGAGGGTGGCGGGCTTGGAGCCCGGGCGGGGCCAGGGGGAAGCGATCCTTCCTGGCTTTCACGACGCCCACGTTCACGTGTGGAAGGTGGGGCAACTCCTCACCGACCTCTTGGACCTCCGGAGCGTGGGCTCGTGGGCCGAGCTGGAGCGCCTCCTGGCAGAGCGGCATCGGCGTTTGCCCCAGGGAGTTTGGCTTCTTGGGCGCGGCTGGAACGAGGCCGTCTTGGGCGGGGTGCCCAACCGGGCCTTCCTGGACCGGGTGGCCCCAGGGCGGCCCGTCCTCCTCACCCGCACCTGTGCCCACATCCACGCCGCTAGCTCCGAGGCGCTTAGGCGGGCGGGGATCGGCCCCGATACCCCGAGCCCCCCCGGGGGGGAGGTCCGGTACCAGGAAGGGCTTCTGCTGGAAGGGGCCTATGGTCTGGTGGCCAAGGTCCTGCCCCAGCGCACCCTCGAGGACTACCGCCGCTATGTCCTGGCCGGGGCCCGGCACCTGCTTGCCCACGGCATCACCTCCGCCCTGGAGCCGGGGGCGGATCCCCTTCTCCTCCAGGCCTACCGCTCTTTGGACGCCGAGGGCTTGCTGCCCATCCGGGTGTCGGTCCTAGCCCTCCGCCACCCGGATGGCGAGAAGACCCCTTACCCCCTCCCCGAACCCTACCGCTCCCCGCGGCTCGTCATCGCCGGGGTCAAGCTGTTTGCCGACGGGGGGCTCTCCGGGGCCTCGGCGGCGGTGAGGCGGCCCTACCGGGAGGTGGGAGGGAAGGGGGTCTTGCGGCTTACGGCGGAGGAGGTGTACCACCTGGCCTGGCCCGCGCACCGACAGGGGCTTTTCGTGGCCACCCACGCCATCGGCGACGTGGCCATTCGGGAGGTGCTGGAGGCCTACGCCCGGCTTTACCGGGAGCTTCCCCTGCCCCTTCGGCACCGCGTGGAACACTTCGGCCTGCCGGGGCCCAGAGAGCTGGCCTTGGCCCGCGCCCTGGGGGTGTGGGTGGTACCCCAACCCATCTTCTTAGACGAGTTGAGAGAGAATTTCCTGCGTTATTTGCCCGAGCCCTACCGGGCCTGGTGCTACCACCTTGGGCGGCTGGAGCGGGCGGGGATACCCATGGCCTTTTCCTCCGACGCTCCCGTGGTGCGGGAGGTTTCCCCCTTGCGGGGGGCTTTGGCGGCGGGAAAGCCCCTGATGGGTAGGGGCCTCACGGTGGCGCGGGCGCTTTTTTATTACACTTGCCCTGAGGCGAGCGGCCTCGATCCATCCCGGCTCTGGCCTGGCCACCGTGCGGATCTGGTGGTGTTTTCGCACGATCCTTTTCTCCACCCGCAGGAGGCGCGGGTGGTGCGCGTGGAGGTGGATGGTGTGGCGGTCTATACGGCTTGACCTGGCGGCGAAAAAGGCCCATTGGGAAGAGATCCCACCCGAAGCGGTGGCCTGGGGCGGGCGCTACCGCACGGCCCAGCTCCTTTGGGAGCGGGAGGCCTACCGCTTTGACCCCTTATCTCCGGAAAACCCCCTGGTCTTCGCCATCGGTCCCCTGGCGGGCACGGGGTTTTCCAACGCCAACCGCACCAGCGTGGGCACCCGGAGCCCCCTCACCCTGGGCATCAAGGAGGCCAACGGGGGCGGGACCTTCGGCTACGCCTTGGGGCAGATGAGGGTGGCCCACCTGGTCCTCGAGGGCCAAAGCCCCGAGTGGGTGGTGGTGCGCCTCACCAAGGAAGGGGAGGTCTTCTTTGACCCGGCGGAGGGGCTTTTGGGCCTGGGAAACTTTGAGGCGGCGAAGCGGCTTTTCGCCGCCTACGGCCGGAAGATCGCCTTCGCCCTTCTGGGGCCGGTGGGGGAGTATTTAGGGCTCTTATCCGGCATCGCCTTTTCCGACACAGATGGGCGTCCTTCCCGCCTCGCCGCCCGGGGGGGTGTGGGGGCGGTGATGGGGTCCAAGCGGGTGAAGGCCATCGTGGTGGAGGTGCCGGGGAAGGTGGAGGTCTTTGACAAGCCCAAGGTCCTGGAGGGGGTGCGCCGTTACGCCCAGCTCCTGCGGGAAGACCCCTTGGTCATGCAGTTTTACAACGCCATCGGCACCATGGGCATGGCGGACTTCCAAAACGCCTTCGGCGGGCTTCCCGTGAGGAACTTCCGCCAGGGGCGCCTGGCTCCCCCGGAGGAATTCCGCATGGGCGGGCAGCACATCGCCCCCCTGAACAAGTCCCGGGGGGGCAAGCACACCCACGCCTGCATGCCGGGGTGCGTGATCCAGTGCTCCAACGTCATCGTGGACGAGAAGGGGGAGGAGGTGGTTTCCCCCTTGGAGTACGAGACCATCGGCCTCCTGGGCACCAACTGCGGCCTTACCGACCCGGACCAGCTCGCCCGGCTCAACCGCCTGGCCAACGACCTGGGGATTGACACCATTGAGACGGGGGCGAGCCTCGCCCTTTACATGGAAAAGGGCCTGGCGGACTGGGGGGACTACGCCTTCATGGAAGCCAAACTAAAGTCCCTCTACACCCCAAGCGAGGAGGCGCGGCTTCTCGCCCAGGGCACGGCCCGGCTTGGGGAGGCCTTGGGGGTGCGAAGGGTTCCCGTGATTAAGCGCCAGGCCATCAGCGCTTACGACCCAAGGGTGGTGGAGGCCACGGGCATCACCATGATGGTCACCGCCCAAGGGGCGGACCACACCGCCGGGAACGCGCCCCGGCTGGAAACCCGGGCCATGAAGCCCGAGGAGATCCTCGAGGCCAGCTACCAAGCCCAGGTCAACGCCGCCGCCAACGACAGCCTGGGGCTTTGCGTCTTCGGGGGGAGCGTCACCAACAAGGAGGTGGCCTTCATCGTGGAGAGCGTGAACGCCGCCTTGGGCACCCGCTTGGGCCCGGGCTTCTGGCGGGAGCTTGGGGAGGGGGTTTTGCGCCTGGAACACCGCTTCAACCACCAAGCGGGCTTCACCCACGAGGACGACCGCCTGCCCGCCTTCTTCTACGAGGAGCCGGTGCCGCCCAAGAACTACACCGCCCGCTTCCGCCCGGAAGACCTTTCCCCGCTTTACGCCAGGCTCCACCAGGAGGGCTAGGCCGTGGGGGAAAAGCCCCTTTGGGAAGCGGCCTTCGCCGAGCTTTCCCCCCTTGCCTTCTATGGAGGGGTGGGGCTTCTGGCGGGGCTTTGGGCCCTGGGGGAGGCCCCGGGGTGGGTTTGGCTTTGCCTTTACCCTTGGTGGCGGCTTCGCCTTGGGTGGCGGGCCTCCTTGTACCCGGGGCGCCTCATCCTGAAGCCACCCTTGGGCTTGGCCCGGGCCGTGCCCTTGGCGCAGGTGGAGGGGGTGGAGGTGGGCTTTTGGCCCGCCGGGCCTTTGGCGAGGGGGAGACGTGCCCTTTTCCTCCTCTTGGCCAACGGGGAGAGGCTTCCCTTGCCCCTACCCGAGCCCGAGGCCCTGGCGGAGCGCCTTAGAGCACTTCTAGAAGGGCGAACTTCAGGTAGTGGGTCTCCGGGTGGTTGAGGAGGACGGGGTGGTCAAAGCCCTGGCCCCGCTTCTCCAAAACCCGCAGGCTGCGGTGGGCGTCCTGGGCGGCTTCCCGGAGCATCTCGTAAAAGAGGGGCTCGGTGAGGTGGTGGCTGCAGCTCGCCGTGGCCAAGATCCCCCCCTCCTTCAGGAGCTTGATGGCCCTGAGGTTCACCTCCTTGTAGGCCCGGTAGGCCCGCTCCACGTCCTTCTTGCCCTTGGCGAAGGCCGGGGGGTCCAGGACGATGAGGTCAAACCGCTCCCCCGCCCTTTCCAGGCTTCTTAGGTAGTCAAAGGCGTTGGCCTCCACCGTCTTGAGGTTTAGGCCGTTGAGGCGGGCGTTCTCCTCGGCCCGCTGCAGGGCGTCCTTGGAGCTGTCCACGCTGATCACCTCCTGGAAGCCCAAGGCCAGGTGCAGGCCGAAGCCCCCGGCGTAGCTGAAGACGTCCAAAGCCCGCTCTCCCCGGAAGCGCTCCATGAGGATGCGGTTTTCCCGCTGGTCCAGGTAGGCCCCCGTCTTCTGCCCCTCCAGGAGGTCCACCAGGTACCGCACCCCTCCTTCCCGCACCGCCACCCGCTCGGGTACCGGGCCGAGGAGGGGGCGGACGTAAAGGGGTAGCCCCTCTAGCTCCCGGCTCTTGGCGTCGTTCTTGGCCAGGACGCTTTTTGCCAGGGGCTTAAGCCTTTCCGCCACCTGGGGCAGAAGGCCTTCCCAGGCGTGGGCCGTGGCCTGGACCACGACGTGGCCGGCGTAGTAGTCCACCACCAGCCCGGGCAGGAAGTCCCCCTCGGCGTGGGCCAGGCGGAAGCCGCCTTCGGGCTCGCCCTCTAGGTGGGGCAGGCGGCGGCGGAGGGCGGTGTCCAGGTTATCCAAGAGGGCCTTCACCGGGTCTTCCGCCGGGCGGAAGCGGTAGGCCCGCATCGCGAGGTCGCTTTGCGGGTTGTAGAGGGCTAGGGCCAAAAAGCGCTTGCCCCAGTAGACGGGATAAAGGCCCGGCGCATCCGGGCCCGAGAGCACGTCGCGGCGGAAGACCCATAGGTGGCGGGAAAGAAGGCGGGCGGCCCCGCGTTCGTTGACGAGAATCCTCACCGCTTCAGTATACTTAGGCGGGGTTGGTTGACGCTTGCCCCCGCGGCCGGTATCATGACCGGCGGGCGCACTTTGCGCATCTTTTCACATAAGGAGGGGCGATGGGAGGCCTGGGACTTATCAAGACCCTAGCGGAAAAGGAGAGGGAGCTCCTTGCCCGCCTCGAGGCCGCCAAGAAGGAGGCGGAAGACCTCCTGAAGCGGGCGGAGGGCGAGGCCAAGGCCCTCCTGGAGGAGGCGGAGGCCAAGGCCAAGGCCCTGGAAGGGGAGTTTAAGGAGAAGGAGGCCAGGGAAACCGAGGCCCTCCTGGCCCGGTACCGCAAGCAGGCCGAGGCCGAGGCACGGGCGGTGAAGGAAAAGGGACAGGCCCGCCTGGAGGAGGCGGTGGCCTTGGTGCTCCGGGAGGTCTTGCCGTGATCGCCCCCATGGAGAAGCTGGTCCTAGCCGGGCCTAAGGGCCGGGCCAAGGAGCTTCTCCAGAGCCTGCAGCAGGCGGGGGTGGTGCACCTGGAAACCCTGAGGGTGGCGGAGCTTGGCGAGTACAAGCTCTCCCCCGAGGAAAGGGAGGAGCTAAGGCGCTGGGAAGGGGTGGCGGCGGGGGCCGAGCACACCCTCACCCTTCTGGGCCAGGAGGCGGCGCCTTCCAGGCCCTTTCCGGAGGGCCTCGAGGCGGCAGAGAAGGCCCTTGCCCCCATCCAGGGCCACGCCGAGGGGCTTTCCCGGCAAAAGCAGGAGTTGGAGGAGGAGCTCGCCCTGGCCCAGGCCTACCTGGAGCCCTTGGAAAAGCTCGCCGCTTTGGCCCAGGGCCTGGACCAAAGCCCCTTCCTCCGGGTGGTCCCCTTCCTCCTTACGGGAAAGGAGCTTCCCCTGGTGGAGGAGGCGCTTAAGAAGGCCCTGGAAGACCGCTTCCTCCTGGCCCATGAGCCCTACGCCAAGGGGCTTGCCGCCCTCCTTGTGGTTCACCGTCGGGACCTGGAGGCGGCCAAGGCCGCCTTGTCCCGGGCGGGGGTGGCGGAGCTTCGCCTTCCCGGGGCCTTGGGGGAGCTTCCCCTTTCCCAGGCCGCCAAGCGGCTCAAGGAGCGGGCGGAGGCGGCCCCCAGGGAGCTTTCCGAGGTGCGCCAGAGCCTGGCCAAGCTGGCCAAGGAGGCCACCTCCACCCTGCAAAGCCTCTGGACCCGGGCCAAGGACGAGGTGGCCCGGCTCAAGGCCCTGGAGGAGCTGGCCTCGGGTCGCTTTGGCTTCGCCCTTTTGGGCTACGTGCCGGTGAAGGCCAAGCCCAAGGTGGAGGAGGCTTTGGCCCGCCACAAGGAGGGCGTGGTCTATGCCTTTGAACCGGTGGACGAGCACCACGAGGCGGACCGCGTTCCCGTGACCCTGGACAACCCCCCTTGGGTGAAGCCCTTTGAGCTTTTGGTGAGCTTCCTCAACACGCCCAAGTACGGCTCCATTGACCCCACCCCCGTGGTCCCCATCTTTTTCCCCTTCTGGTTTGGGATGATCGTGGGGGACATTGGCTACGCCCTCCTCTTCCTCCTCCTGGGGCGCTGGCTTTCCGGCTTCGTAAAGCGGAACGAGCCCTTGGTCATTGACCTCTTCGCCCTTCGGCTCAAGCCCCAGGTGATCGGCAAGCTGGTCTACATCTTGAACTGGATGGTCTTCTGGACCGTCCTTTGGGGCGTGGTTTACGGGGAGTTCTTCGGCACCTTCCTGGAGCACCTGGGGGTCTTCGGCACCCCGGAGCACCCCGGCCTCATCCCCATCCTCATTCCCCGGATTGACACCGCCAAGACCGCCAACCTCCTCATCCTCCTCTCCGTGGCCTTTGGCGTGCTCATGGTCTTCTGGGGGCTCATCCTCCGCGCCTACCTGGGCCTCAAGCACCGCCACATGGCCCACTTCTGGGAGGGGGTGGGGTATTTGGGCGGGCTTGTGGGCATTCTCGCCCTGGCCGCCTCCTACCTGGGCAACCTGCAGGCGGGGTGGCTTGCGGGCCTCATGTACGCCGGTTTTGGCGTCTTCTTCTTGGCCGTCCTCATGAGCCGCATCTGGCTCATGATCCCGGAGATCTTCACCCAGGCGGGGCATATCCTCTCCCACATCCGTATCTACGCCGTGGGGGCCGCGGGCGGCATCCTGGCGGGCCTCCTCACCGACGTGGGCTTCGCCATGGCGGAGCGGATGGGCCTCGTGGGGGCGCTTTTGGGCATCGCGGTGGCGGGGGTGTTGCACCTCTTAATCCTCCTCCTCACCACCCTGGGGCACATGCTCCAGCCCATCCGTCTCATCTGGGTGGAGTTCTTCACCAAGTTCGGTTTCTACGAGGAGAACGGCAGGCCTTACCGGCCGTTCAAAAGCGTCCGCGAGACGCAGTAAAGGGAGGGAAAGAGATGAAGAAGCTTCTCGTTTTGGTTCTGGTGGCGGTGTTCGGTGCGTTGGCTTTGGCGGCGGAGGAGGCGGCGGCCTCCGGGGGCTTGGACCGGGGCCTCATCGCCGTGGGCATGGGGCTCGCCGTGGGCCTAGCCGCCTTGGGCACGGGCGTGGCCCAGGCCCGCATCGGGGCCGCCGGCGTGGGGGCCATCGCCGAGGACCGGGGCAACTTCGGTACCGCCCTGATCTTCCTGCTCCTGCCCGAAACCCTGGTGATCTTCGGCCTCCTCATCGCCTTCATCCTGAACGGCAAGCTCTAAGGGGCTTCTTGGGCCCTGCCCCAAAGGGGGCAGGGCTTTTTCCCAAGGAGGGAAGATGTCTAAACTGGAAGCCATTTTGAGCCAGGAGGTGGAGGCGGAGATCCGCACCCTCTTGGAAGAGGCCAAGGCCAAGGCGGAGGCCCTGCGCAAGGAGGCGGAGGCCAAGGCGGAGGCCCTTTTGGCCGCAAGGCGGCGGGCCCTCGAGGCGCAGTACCAAGCCGCCTTGCGCCGGGCGGAAAGCGCCGGGGAGCTCCTCCTTGCCACCGCCCGCGCCGAGGCCAAGGGGGAGGTGCTGGAGGCGGTGAAGGCCAAGGTGCGGGAGGCCTTGGCGGGCCTGCCGGAAAAGCCCGAGTGGCCGGAGGTCCTGAGGAAGCTCGCCCTGGAGGCGCTTTCTGCCTTGACAGAGCCTGCGGCCCTCGCCTCCCACCCGGACAACCTGCCCCACCTGGAGCCTCTAGCCCGGGAGCGGGGCCTGGAGCTTCGGGCCGACCCCGCTTTGCCGCTTGGGGTGCGGGCCCTTGGGAAAGAGGGCAAGACCCAGGTGGAAAACACCCTGGAAGGCCGCCTGGAGCGGGCATGGGACGCCCTTTCCGCCAAGGTGGCCGAGGTGCTATGGGGCTAGGCCATGGCGGACGACTTCGCCTACCTAAACGCCCGGGTGCGGGCCAGGCGGCAGAGCCTCCTCAAGGAGAGCTTCTTCCAGGAGGCCTTGGACCTGGCCTACCCCGAGTTCCTCCGCCTCCTTTCCGAAAGCGTCTACGGGGCGGAGCTCACGGGGCAGAGCCTCCCCGATGTGGACCGGGCGGTGGGGCGTACCCTGGCCCGGCTCGTGGGGGACTTGCCGGGCCTGGTCACCGGAGAGGCCCGGGAGGCGGTGCGCCTCCTCCTCCTGCGCAACGACCTCACCAACCTGCAGGCTATTTTGAGGGCCAAGGCCACGGGCCGCCCCTTTGAGGAGGTCCTCCTCCTGCCGGGCACCCTCAGGGAGGCCCTTTGGCGCCAGGCCTACGAGGCCCAGGACCTTCCCGGCATGGCCCAGGTCCTCTCCGTCCCCGGCCACCCCTTGGCCCGGGCCTTGCGGGCGGTGCTGCGGGAAACCCAGGACCTGGCCCGGGTGGAGGCCCTCTTGGCCAAGCGCTTTTACGAGGACGTGGCCAAGACCGCCAAGGCTCTGGAAGCGCCCTTCCTGCGGGACTACCTGGCCCTGGAGGTGGACGCCGAGAACCTCCGCACCGCCTTCAAGCTCCAGGGGCAGGGGGTGGCCCCGGAGGGGCTTTTCATCCGGGGCGGGCGCTTTTTAGACCGTGTTCGCTTCGCCCGCCTTTTGGAGGGGGATTACGCCGTTTTGGATGAGCTTGCCGGCACTCCCTTCGCTCCCTTGGCCGGGGCGCGGAACCTGAAGGAGGTGGAGAAGCGCCTAAGGTGCGTCCTCCTTAAGGAGGCCAAGAAGGGGGCCTCTGACCCCTTGGGGGCGGGGCTCGTTCTGGCCTACGTGAAGGAGCGGGAGTGGGAGGCCATGCGGCTTAGGCTCTTGGCCCGGCGGGCCTACTTCGGCCTGCCCCGGGCCCAGGTGGAGGAGGAGGTGGCCTGCGCATGAGGATTGCCGTGATCGCCGACGCCGAGGCGGCCCAGGGCTTCCGGCTGGCGGGGTTGGAGGCCTACGCCGCCCAAAGCGCGGAGGAGGCCAAGGCCCTCTTGGAAAGGCTGGTGGGGCAAGGGGGCTACGCCCTGGTGGCGGTGGACCAAGGCCTCTTGCCGGAGCCGGAAAAGGCGGTGGAGCGCCTCATGCGGGGGAAGGACCTCCCGGTCCTCCTGCCCATGGCGGGCCTGAAGGAGGCTTTCCAAAACCCCGACGTGGAAGGCTACATGCGCGAGCTGGTGCGGCGCACCATCGGCTTTGACATCAAGTTGTAGGATGGAGGGAAGATGATCCAAGGCGTGATTGAAAAGATCGCGGGCCCGGCGGTGATCGCCAAGGGGATGCTCGGGGCCCGCATGTACGACATCTGCAAGGTGGGCCACGAGGGCCTGGTGGGGGAGATCATCCGCCTGGATGGAGACACCGCCTTCGTCCAGGTCTATGAGGACACCTCGGGCCTCAAGGTGGGGGAGCCCGTGGTTTCCACCGGGCTTCCCTTGGCGGTGGAGCTGGGCCCAGGGATGCTGAACGGGATCTACGACGGCATCCAGCGTCCCCTGGAGCGCATCCAGGAGAGAACCGGGATCTACATCACCCGGGGGGTGGTGGTCCACCCCTTGGACCGGGAGAAGAAGTGGGCCTGGACCCCTAGGGTCAAGCCCGGGGATGAGGTCAGGGGGGGGATGGTCCTGGGCACAGTTCCCGAGTTCAACTTCACCCACAAGATCCTGGTGCCCCCGGACGTGAAAGGCCGGGTGAAGGAGGTGAAGCCCGCCGGGGAGTACACGGTGGAGGAGCCGGTGGTGGTCCTGGAGGATGGCACCCAGCTCAAGCTCTACCACACCTGGCCGGTTCGCCGGGCCCGGCCCGTGCAGCGGAAGCTGGACCCCAACACCCCCTTCCTCACGGGGATGCGCATCCTGGACGTGCTCTTCCCCGTGGCCATGGGGGGCACGGCGGCCATCCCCGGACCCTTTGGCAGCGGTAAAACCGTGACCCAGCAGGCCCTGGCCAAGTGGTCCAACGCCGACGTGGTGGTCTACGTGGGCTGCGGGGAGCGGGGCAACGAGATGACCGACGTCTTGGTGGAGTTCCCCGAGCTCACCGACCCCAAGACGGGTGGGCCCCTCATGCACCGCACGGTGCTCATCGCCAACACCTCCAACATGCCCGTGGCCGCCCGTGAGGCCAGCATCTACGTGGGGGTGACCATCGCCGAGTACTTCCGCGACCAGGGCTTCTCCGTGGCCCTCATGGCCGACTCCACCAGCCGCTGGGCGGAGGCCTTGCGGGAGATCTCCAGCCGCTTGGAGGAGATGCCCGCGGAAGAGGGTTACCCCCCTTACCTGGCCGCCCGTCTGGCCGCCTTCTACGAGCGCTCCGGTAAGGTACTCACCCTGGCGGGGGAGGAGGGGGCCATCACCATCGTGGGGGCGGTTTCCCCACCGGGCGGCGACATGTCCGAGCCCGTGACCCAGTCCACCCTGCGCATCGTGGGGGCCTTCTGGCGGCTGGATGCCTCCTTAGCCTTCCGGCGTCACTTCCCAGCGATTAACTGGAATGGTTCCTACTCCCTTTTCACCCCGGCCCTGGACCCCTGGTACCGCGAGAACGTGGCCCCCGACTACCCCGAGCTCCGGGACGCCATCTCCGAGCTCTTGCAACGGGAAGCGGGGCTACAGGAGATCGTCCAGCTGGTGGGGCCCGACGCCCTGCAGGACGCCGAGCGTTTGGTGATTGAGGTGGGTCGGATCATCCGCGAGGACTTCCTGCAGCAAAACGCCTACCACGAGGTGGACGC
This sequence comes from Thermus thalpophilus, assembly GCF_022760915.1. NCBI lineage: Bacteria > Thermotogati > Deinococcota > Deinococci > Thermales > Thermaceae > Thermus > Thermus thalpophilus. The sequence goes on from NZ_JAKTNS010000004.1 coordinate 17,592, forward strand.
CTACTGCTCCATGCGGAAAGCTTACGGCATCATGAAGATGATCCTCACCTTCTACAAGGAGGCCGAGGCCGCCATCCGCCGGGGCGTGAGCATGGACGAGATCCTGGGGCTTCCCGTCATTGAGCGCATCGGCCGCGCCCGCTACGTGAGCGAGGAGGAGTTCCCCCGCTACTTTGAGGAAGCCATGAAGGAGATTGAAGGGGCCTTCAAGGCCCTGGCCTAGGGAGGGAAGATGGACCTCTTGAAGAAGGAGTACACCGGCGTCACCTATATCTCCGGGCCCCTGCTCTTCGTGGAGAACGCCAAGGACCTGGCCTACGGCGCCATCGTGGACATCAAGGACGGCTCGGGCCGGGTGCGCGGCGGGCAGGTGATTGAGGTTTCCGAGGAGTACGCCGTCATCCAGGTGTTTGAGGAGACCACGGGCCTGGACCTGGCCACCACCACGGTGAGCCTGGTGGAGGACGTGGCCCGGCTTGGGGTTTCCAAGGAGATGCTGGGCCGCCGCTTCAACGGCATCGGCAAGCCCATTGACGGCCTGCCCCCCATCACCCCGGAGAAGCGGCTTCCCATCGTGGGCCTTCCCCTGAACCCCGTGGCCCGCAGGAAGCCGGAAGAGTTCATCCAGACCGGCATCTCCACCATTGACGTGATGAACACCCTGGTGCGGGGGCAGAAGCTTCCCATCTTCTCCGGCTCGGGCCTCCCCGCCAACGAGATCGCCGCCCAGATCGCCCGCCAGGCCACGGTGCGCCCCGACCTCTCCGGGGAAGGGGAGAAGGAGGAGCCCTTCGCCGTGGTCTTCGCCGCCATGGGCATCACCCAGCGGGAGCTCTCCTACTTCATCCAGGAGTTTGAGCGCACCGGGGCCCTGAGCCGCTCCGTCCTCTTCCTCAACAAGGCGGACGACCCCACCATTGAGCGCATCCTGACCCCCCGCATGGCCCTCACCGTGGCGGAGTACCTGGCCTTTGAGCACGATTACCACGTGCTGGTCATCCTCACGGACATGACCAACTACTGCGAGGCCCTGCGGGAGATCGGGGCGAGCCGGGAAGAGATCCCGGGGCGCCGCGGCTACCCTGGCTACATGTACACGGACCTGGCCACCATCTACGAGCGGGCTGGGGTGGTGGTGGGGAAGAAGGGGAGCGTGACCCAGATCCCCATCCTCTCCATGCCCGACGACGACCGCACCCACCCCATCCCCGACCTCACGGGCTACATCACCGAGGGGCAGATCCAGCTTTCCCGGGAGCTTCACCGGAAGGGCATCTACCCCCCCATTGACCCCCTGCCCTCCCTCTCCCGGCTCATGAACAACGGGGTGGGCAAGGGCAAGACCCGGGAGGACCACAAGCAGGTGTCCGACCAGCTCTACTCCGCCTACGCCAACGGCGTGGACATCCGCAAGCTGGTGGCCATCATCGGCGAGGACGCCCTCACGGAGAACGACCGCCGCTACCTGCAGTTCGCCGACGCCTTTGAGAAGCACTTCATCAACCAGGGCCAGCAGAACCGCTCCATTGAGGAGAGCCTCCAGATCGCCTGGGCCCTCCTTTCCATGCTGCCCCAGGGCGAGCTCAAGCGCATTTCCAAGGACCACATCGGCAAGTACTACGGGCAGAAGCTGGAAGAGATCTGGGGCGCGCCGCAGGCCCTGGACTAAGGAGGCGGCATGAGCCAGGTCAGCCCCACCCGGATGAACCTTCTGCAAAGGCGGGGGCAGCTCCGGCTGGCGCAGAAGGGGGTGGACCTCCTCAAGAAGAAGCGGGACGCCCTGGTGGCGGAGTTCTTCGGCCTGGTGCGGGAGGCCCTGGAGGCCAGGAAGGCCTTGAACCAGGCGGCCCAGGAGGCCTACTCCGCCCTCCTCCTGGCCCAGGCCTTTGACGGGCCAGAGAGCGTGGCCGCCGCAAGCCTTGGGGTTCCGCCCCTGGAGGGGGTGGAGGCGGAGGTGGAAAACGTCTGGGGGAGCAAGGTGCCCAGGCTCAAGGCCACTTTCGCCGACAAGGCGGTGCTTTCCCCCGTGGGCACCCCTGCCTACACCCTCGAGGCCGCCCGCGCCTTCCGCCGCTACGCCGAGGCCTTGGTCCAGGTGGCCAACACGGAAACCCGCCTGAAGAAGATCGGCGAGGAGATCAAGAAGACCACCCGGCGGGTGAACGCCCTGGAGCAGGTGGTGATCCCCGGCATCCGCTCCCAGATCCGCTTCATCCAGCAGGTGCTGGAGCAGCGGGAACGGGAGGACACCTTCCGCCTCAAGCGCATCAAGGGCAAGATTGAGGCCCGGGAGGCGGAGGAGGGCGGCCGCCCGAACCCCCAGCTGGAAAGCGGGGCGGGCCTTTAGCCCAAGGAAAACCCCGGGGGGGCTACCCCCCGGGGCGCTTTGTGGGCTACTCCGCCTTGGCCTCCTGGAGGAGGTGGAGGAGCACCGTCTGCAGGATGCCCCCATTCTTGTAGTAGTCCACCTCCACGGGGGTGTCCAGGCGGGCGATGGCCTGGAAGCGAACCTCGCTCCCGTCCTCCCTGCGGGCCACCACCTCCACCAGCTTCCTGGGCTTGAGGTCCTCGAGGCCCAGGATGTCGTAGACCTCGTACCCGGTGAGGCCCAAAGTCTCCCGGTTCTCTCCGGGGAGGAACTCCAAGGGCAAAACGCCCATCCCCACCAGGTTGGAGCGGTGGATCCTTTCAAAGCTTTCCGCCAGCACCGCCTTGATCCCGAGGAGGTAGGTGCCCTTGGCGGCCCAGTCGCGGCTGGAGCCGGTGCCGTACTCCTTGCCGGCGATGACCAGAAGGGGCGTCCCCTCCGCCTTGTAGCGCATGGCCACGTTGTAGACGAAGTCCACGTCCCCTTCGGGGAGCTTCTTGGCGTAACCCCCTTCAATCCCATCCAGCATGAGGTTTTTGATGCGGATGTTGGCGAAGGTGCCCCGCATCATCACCTCGTGGTTGCCGCGGCGGGCGCCGTAGGAGTTGAAGTCCTCGGGCTTCACCCCCTTGCTGATGAGGTACTGGCCGGCGGGGCTTTTCACGGGGATGGCGCCGGCGGGGGAGATGTGGTCCGTGGTCACGGAGTCGCCGAGGACGAGGAGGACCCGCGCCCCCCGGATATCCTCCACCTTCCTTTGGCCTAGGTCCTCAAAGAAGGGCGGGTTTTGGATGTAGGTGCTCTCGGGGTCCCAGCGGTAGAGCTCCCCCGTGGGGGCGGGGAGGGCCTGCCAGCGCTCGTCCCCCTCAAATACCTTGCTGTACTCCTTCTTGAAGAGCTCGGGGTCCAGGGTCTTCCTTATGGCCTCCCGGATTTCCTCCATGGAGGGCCAGATGTCCTTGAGGTAGACGGGCTTGCCGTTGGGGTCAAAGCCCAGGGGCTCGGTGGTGAAGTCAATGTCCATGCGCCCCGCCAGAGCGTAGGCCACCACCAGCATGGGGCTTGCCAGGTAGTTGGCCTTCACGTGGGGGTTGATGCGCCCCTCAAAGTTGCGGTTGCCGGAGAGGACGGCGGCCACCACCAAGTCCCCCTCCTCCACCGCCTTGGCGATGTCCTCCGGGAGAGGGCCGGAGTTGCCGATGCAGGTGGTGCACCCGTAGCCCACCAGGTGGAAGCCCAGGGCCTCGAGGAAGGGCAGAAGCCCGCTATTTTCCAGGTAGTCCGTCACCACCTTGGAGCCGGGGGCCAAGGAGGTCTTCACCCAGGGCTTGGTGTCCAAGCCCGCCTCCACCGCCTTCTTGGCGAGGAGCCCCGCCCCGAGCATCACCGAGGGGTTGGAGGTGTTGGTGCAGCTCGTGATGGCGGCGATGACCACGGACCCGTGGGTGAGCTCAAACTCCTCGTCCCGGCGCTTGACCAGGACCTTCCTCTGGAGCTGGTCCTCGGAGAGCCCGAAGCCCCGCTCCTTCACGGGCTTGGTGAGGTGGGCGAGGAAGCTCTTCTTGACCTCCTTCAGGGGCACCCGGTCCTGGGGGCGCTTGGGGCCCGCCAGGGAGGGCTCCACCGCGCTTAGGTCCAGCTCCAGGTACTCGGAGTACCGGACCTTCTCCTCGGCCTCCGGGGTGCGGAAGAGGCCCACCGCCTTGGTGTAGGCCTCCACCAGTTCCACGAGCTCCTCGGGGCGGCCCGTCTGGCGGAGGTAGTTCAGGGTCTCCTCGTCCACGGGGAAGAAGCCCATGGTGGCCCCGTACTCGGGGGCCATGTTGGCGATGGTGGCCCGGTCGGCCAGGGAGAGCTTGGCCACCCCGGGGCCGTAGAACTCCACGAACTTGCCCACCACCCCGTGCTTGCGCAGGATCTCGGTGACGGTGAGGACCAGGTCCGTGGCCGTGGCCCCTTCGGGAAGCTCCCCGTAGAGCTTGAAGCCCACCACCTTGGGGGCCAGCATGTAGTAAGGCTGCCCCAGCATCACCGCCTCGGCCTCAATGCCCCCCACTCCCCAGCCCAAGACGCCCAGGCCGTTCACCATGGTGGTGTGGCTGTCGGTGCCCACGAGGCTGTCGGGGAAGGCCAGGGTGAGCCCGTCCCGCTTCTCGGTCATGACCACCTGGGCCAGGTACTCCAGGTTCACCTGGTGGACGATGCCCGTGCCCGGGGGCACCACCCGGAAGTTCTCCAGGGCGTTCTGGGCCCACTTGAGGAGGAGGTAGCGCTCCCGGTTCCTCTCGTACTCCTTCTCCACGTTGTAGAAGAAGGCGTAGGCGGTGCCGAAGGCGTCCACCTGCACCGAGTGGTCAATGACCAGATCGGCGGGCACCACGGGGTTGATGCGCTTGGGGTCCCCGCCCCGCTTGGCCACGGCGTCCCGCATGGCCGCCAGGTCCACCACCGCCGGCACCCCGGTGAAGTCCTGGAGGATCACCCGGGCAAGCTTGAGGGGCACGTTGATCTCCCCGGGTTCGGGTTGCCAGCGGGCCAGGGCCTCTATGTCCTCCCGCGTCACCTGGTAGCCATCCTCATTCCGCAGGAGGCTTTCCAACATGACCCGTATGGAGAAGGGGAGGCGGCTCACCTCCGCCAAGCCCTGCTTCTCCAGCTCGGTCAGGTCGTAGTAACCGTAGGTGCCGCTTGCGGTTTTAAGCGTCTTCAGGGTCTTGAAGCTGTCCTTCATGCGGACTCCTTTCCCTTCCCCCATGGGGCAAAGGGCCTACGAAACCTCGGTTTGTGGGGGGAAGTGTGTCCGAGGGGGGGCGCCCGCCCCGGCTTTCCCCACTATAACACCTCCAAAAGGGGCGTGGCGTGTCCTAAGACCGCGTTGGCCTGGGCCTGACGGGCGATTTTTAAGGTTTCCAAGAGCTCCTCCTTGGAAACGCCAAGGCGCTTGGCCCGGTGGGCCATGGCCTTCACGCAGGAGGGAGCGCCCGTGGCCAGGGCGATGCCGAGAAGGATAAGGGTGCGGGTTTTCTCGTCCAGGGCTCCCTTTTCCGGCATGGCAAAGGTCCAGCTGCGGCCGTGCTCCAGAAGAAGCCCCGGGGCCTTCTCCGCCAAGAGGGGAATGGCCTCGGGGAGGCCCTCGCCCAGATTGTCCCGCATCGCTTGCAACACCTTTTCGTGGGTGCGCTCCATAGCCTTAGCGTAGTGCTTGGGGTGGGGGAGGGGTGTCCCAGCCTAGGCTTTCCAGGAAGAGGAGCACCTCCTCTTGGACCTCTTGCCAAAGCTCTTCCCGGGGCCTTTGGGCCGGGCGGTCGCCCTTTTGCGGGCCGTAGGCGCCGAAGCCCGCATGGTTGAGCCCAGGGATGAAGGCGATGCGGGCGTTTCGGGGAAGCCGTTTCGCCTTCTCCCGGGCTTCTTCTCGGGGAAGGAGGCCATCTTCCGTGCCGTAAAGGGCCAGGGTGGGGAAGGTTTCCCGGGAAAGGTCCCCTTCGGGGTAGCTGGCGAAGAGGATCAGGGGGAGCTTCTCCCGGGCGGCCAGGTCCGCCGCCGCCACCCCGCCCAGGCTATGCCCCCCCACCACCAGGGGGAGGTTCGGGTGGGCGGCCTTGGCCTTCAGGGCTTCCTCTTTGGCCAGAAGGGCGATGCCCGAGGGAACCTTTAGGAGGACCACCTGGTACCCCGCCTGGGCCACGGGGGCCAGTACCGGGGCGTAGGCCAAGGGCTCCACCCGGGCCCCGGGGTAGAAGGCGAAGAGGGCCTTCGGGTTCTTGGGAGAGAGCTCCAGGCCATAGGAGGCTTCCCTCACCTCCAGGCCCGTGCCCTTTAGGGCCCCTTCCACCCAGGGCTCGGCCTTAAGGGGCCTCAAAAAGTAGAAGCTCACCCCCACAACCCCCAGGGCCAGGAGGGTGGCGGCGAGGAGGAAAAGGAGGAGGAGCTTACGGGCGTCCACGCTTCACCTCAGGACGGGGGCTTTGGCCCTTCTGCCCTCAAAGGTATAGAAGGCGGCGGGCACCACGAAGAGGGTGAGGAGGGTGGAGGAGAGGAGCCCGCCCAGGATGATGACCCCCAAAGGCCTCCGGTACTCCGCCCCCTCTCCGGTGCCCAAAAGGAGGGGAAGGCTGATGATGAGCACGGTGAGGGTGGTCATGAGGATGGGCCTGAGCCTTAGCCGGGCCGCCTCCACCAGGGCCTCTTTCAGGGGCATTTCCCGCATGCGCTTCACGGCGAAGTCCAGGAGGAGGATGGCGTTTTTGGTCACGAGGCCGATGAGCATCACCACCCCCAGCACGCTGATCACGTCCAGGCCCGTGCCCAGGAGGTAGGTGAGCCAAAAAGCCCCCACCAGGGCGAGGGGTACGGGGAGGAGGAGGTAAAGGGGGTAGCGCCAGGCGTTGAACTGGCTGGCGATGACCAGGTAGTTGAGGACCAGGGCCAGGAGGAAGGCCAGGGGGGCCAGGCGGGCGAGCTCCCCGGTGAAGCTCCCAAGGCCCGTGGCCACAAGCTCCACCCCGTCCCCCAAAAGCCCCTTCTCCTGGAACTCTTGGGTGAGTTCCTGCTGGATCTGGAAGCTTCCTGGGGCGTCGGGGCGGAGGTTGATGTTGATTCCGGCGGCGTAGGCTTGGTTGCGGCGGGAGATAAGGGTGGGGCCGGGACGTTCTTGGAAACTGCCCAGACTGGAAAGGGGCAGGAAGGCCTGAAGGTTGGGGGCGTAGATGGGCAGGGAAAGGAGGTCACCTTCCTTGCCCAGGCGCAAGGGATCGGCCTGGACCACGATGGGGAACTCCTCCCCGCCCCGGCGGGCCGTGGCCGCCTGGGTGCCCGAGAGGTAAAGCCTTAAGGCCTGGGCCACGTCCTGGGGGGTGAGGCCGGTGCCGGAAAGCCTGGCGGGATCGGGGACGAAGACCCGTTCCCGTTGGGTGGCCTCGAGGGTGCTCTTCACGTTCAGCACGTAAGGTTTTTCGGCGATGAGGTCCACGATGGCCTGGGCGCGGGCTTCCAGCAGGGCGCGGTCCGGGCTCACCAGGAAGAACTGGAGGTCGGCGTCCCCCGCCTCGGGGCCCGTCTGGGCCAAGACGCGGAGGTCGGCCCCGGGGAAGTCCCGAAGCAGGGCCTTCCCTTCCCGGTTGAAGGCCTCCGTGAGGGTGAAGATGTCCTCCCGCTCGTGCTTGGGCTTGAGGACGATCTGGAGCTGCACCCGGGAGGGGTCCCCCACCTGGGCTCCCCCGGTGGCGCTCGCCCCCACGGTGGTCACCACGCGGCTCACGGCGGGATGGGCGAGAAAGTAAGCCTCCAGGGTCCGGGCCGCCCGGTCGGATATGGGGAGGGGGGTGTCCTTGGGGAGGAGGAGGGTGGCGGTGAGGACCCCGGTGTCCGAGCGGGGGGTGAAGTTGAAGGGGATGCGGGGCAGGATGGGGAAGATGGAGAAGAAGGCCAAGGCGGCTATCCCCAGGACCAGGCCGGGGCGGGCCAGGGCGCCCTTTAGGCTTTGGGCGTAGGCCTCCGTGAGGCGCTCTAGGCCGCTTTCGGCGGCGGTGTGGAGGCTTCGGGCCATGGCCCCCGCCAGGTCCAAGAAGAGGCGGCCGAGGTAGCGTAGGAGGGCCAGAAGGGCCGGGTAAAGGGGGAGGAGAAGGAGGTAAGGAAGCCCTTGCCGGTAAAGGAGAAAGGCGGAAAGGAGGCCCAGAAGGAGCCCCGTGGGGCCCCGGTAGCCCCTACGGTAGGCAAAGCGCAGGTCCGAGGGGAAGCGCCTTAGGGCCAAGAGGGCTTCCTTTACGCTCGGGGGGTCGGGGTCGGGGAAGTAGGCCAGGCGCACGGTGAGGAAGAGGAGGGCTTCCAGCCAGCTCACGGCGATGGCCGCCGCCATGCCCAGGCCGAACTGCTGGAAGATCTGGCCGATGATCCCGGGGAGGAAGCTGATGGGGAGGAAGACAGCGAGGAGGCTTAGGGTAGCGGCGGCCACGGCCACGCTCACCTCGCTCGCCCCCTTGAGCACCGCTTCCTTCAGGCCATAGCCCATCCTGCGGTAGCGGTCAATGTTCTCCGCCACCACGATGGAATCGTCCACCACGATGCCCACCGCCACGGTCAGGGCCAGGAGGCTGATGAGGTTGTAGGTGAAGCCCAAGACCCCGTAGAGGAGGATGGCCCCCGAAAGGGTGATGGGGATGGCGAGGATCACGGAGAAGACGGAGTTGAGCTTCCCCAAGAAGACGAGGACCACCAAGGACACGGCCAAGGCGGCCAAGAAGGCTTCCCGCACCGTGTCCTGCACCGCCGCCCGGATGAAGCGGGTGGTGTCCAGGGCGATTTCCGCCCGGTACCCCTTGGGCAAGGGGATTTCCTGAAGGGCCTTCCTAACGCCGTCCGCCACGGCCACGGCGTTGGCGTCGGGGGTTTTCACCACGGCGAGGAGGACGGCGGGGCGTCCGTTTAGGCGGTTTAGGGTGGTGGGGCTTTCGCTCTCCTCCGCCACCCGGGCCACGTCCTTCACCCGTAGGCCCCGGTTGGCGTCCAGGAGGAGGTTGGCCACCTCCTCCGCCGTGGCGGGGGTGTTCCTTAGGGTATAGACGAGGCGCCTCTCCCCTTCCGTGAGGCTTCCCAAGGGGAGGTTGAGGGCCGACTGGGAGAGGGCTTGGACCACCTGGAGGGGGGAGACGCCCAAGGCCTGGAGGCGGTCGGGGTCCAGGTAGACGCGGACGGCCCGCTTTGGGGCCCCGGTGAGGCGGATGTCCGCCACCCCTTGGACCAGCTGGAGCTTGGGCTTCAGGGTGCGCTCGGCGTAGCGGAGGACCTGGGAGAGGTCCTCCCCGGGGGCCTCGAGGGCGATGTAGAGGATGGGGCTCGCCGAAGGGTCAAACTTCTGCACCACGGGGGCGGAGGCGTCCCGGGGGAGTTGCCCCCGGGCGGCGGCCACCTTTTGGCTCACCTCCACCGCTGCCCGGTCCACGTCCACCCCTTGCTGGAACTGGACGAAGACCAGGCTAAACCCTTCCGTGGAGCTGGAACCGATGGTGTCCACCCCACTCAGGGTGGAAAGGGCGTCCTCCAGGGGCTTGGATACCTGCTCCGCCACCTCCTCGGGGCCGGCCCCGGGGTAGCTGGTGGACACCGCTACCACCGGCACGCTGAAGCGGGGCAGAAGCTCCACCCCGAGGCCCAGGCCCAAAAGAAGCCCCACCAGCACGAGCCCCACGAAGATGGCCGTGGCGAAGACGAAGCGCTCCACGAAGAAGGCCACCAAGGGGTTTTCCTTCACGGCACCACCTCCACGGGGTCCCCGTCCCTTAGCCCTTCGGGGATGGGGTAGATGACCCGAGCCCCCTCGGGAAGGCCTTCCACCACGGCCTTCCCGCTTTCTTGGGCCAGGAGACGCACGGGGCGCCGCCTGGCCTTATCCCCTTCCAGGACGTAGACCACCCCCTGCCCTTCCTCGGCCCGCACCGCCCCCGCGGGGAGGAGGAGGCCCTCCGCCACCCTTTCCCGGTAGCGGGCCTCCGCGGGCCCAGGGAGGAGGGGAGTGAGGGGCTTTAGCACCACCTCCACCAGCCGGGTCTGGCCGGGAAGGTCCGTCTTGCGCAAAAGCCTCGCCTCCACCACCTTGCCGTTTTGCCTGAGGGTGAAGGGGGTTTCCGGGGTGAGGGCCTGGGCTTTTTCCGGGGGTAGGTAGAGCTTGGCCAAAAGCCGGTCCGTGGTGGCCAGGCGGAAGGCCCGGCTTCCCGTGCCCACGAACTCGCCCTCCTTCACGAAAACCTCCACCACTTCCCCGGCGAAGGGGGCCCGGACCACGCTTTCCCTAAGGTTCCGCTCCGCCTGGCGCACCTGGAGCCGGGCCGCCTCCACCTGGAGCGCCAGGAGGCGGATGTCCTCGGCTCTTTCCAGACGGGCGAGGGCCTCCTTGGCGTTCTCATAGGCGCTTTGGGCCTGGTGGAGGTTGGCCTCCAAGGCCTTGAGGTCCAAGGGGGCGAGGGCGCCCGCCTCCAGGAGGGCCTTGCCTTCCTCGTAGCGCCGCCTCGCCGCCTGGAGTTGGGCCTCCGCCGCCTGAAGCTGGGCCTTTAGGGCGAGGCGGTTTCCCTCAAGCTGGTTTTTCGCCCGCTCCAGGTTGGCCTCCGCCTGCTTCAGGTTGAGCCTGGCCGCCTCCAGGGCCTCTTGGAAGGGCGCCGGGTCCAAAAAGACCACGCCTTCCCCGGCCCTCACCCGGCTTCCCGCCGGCAGGGCGCGCGCCACCCGTCCCGAAGCCCCGGCGGCCACCAGGCTGTCCCGCTCCGCCTGCAAGGTGGCGGAGGCCCGGCTTTCCCGCTCCAAGACCCCGCGCGCCGCCGTGACCACCCGCGCCTCCAGCCGCAAGGGGCTTTGGGCCTCGGGGGTGGGGGCCTCGGCCTTCTTGGGGGCGCAGGCGGCGAGGAGAAGGGGAAGGAGAAGAAGCCAAGGGCGCTTCATGCTCACCTCGAGGCCAGAAGGCCGTAATAGGCCTTCAGGTAGGCGTGCTTGGCCTGTTCCAGGGAAAGCCCGGCTTGGAGGAGGGCGAGCTCCTGCTGCAGGAGGCTAAGGCGGCTCGTGAGCCCCGCCTGGAAGCGCTTTTCCTCCGCCTGGTAGCGCTCCTTGGCCGCCCGATAAGCCTCTTCCGCTGTCTTTACCCCTTGGAGGAGGGGGGATAGCTGGGCGAAGCGGGCCTTAAGGCCCACCCTTAGGGAGCGCTCCAGGTTCTTCAGGTTTTCCTCCAGGGTCTTGGCCTGGTCCTCCAGGGCCTCTATATCCTTCCTGGGGGCGAAGCTCTCGTCCAAAAGCCCCCGCTGGAAGCGGAGGAGCTCCAGGGACTGCCGGAGGTTTAGGAGGTCGGCGTGGGCCTGGAGGAGGGTTTCCACGAGCTCCTCTTGGGGTAAGGGGGGAAGCACCTCCACCGCCTCCGGCTTCCACGGGCCCACCAGGTTGGCCAAGGCGGCCAGGGCGCTTTCCTCCCCCCGCTTGGCCGCCTCCAGGTTCTTGCGGGCCTCCAGGACCCGGTTTTGCGCCTCGAGGAGGTCCAGGCTGGTGGCCCCGCCTCCCTTAAGGCGCACCTCCGCCGCCCTTAGCCCGAGCTCGGCGATCTCCAGGGCTTTGGCCGCCAGGGCCACCTGGAGGCCCGCCTCCCGGGCCTGGGCGTAGGCGGAGACGATGTCGCTTTCCGCCTGGGCCAGGGCCCGCTCCAGCCGGGCCTTGGCCAGGGCCTCCGCCTGGCGGGCTTGGAGCTCGGCTAGGGGCGTGCGCAAGGGGTCTTGCAGGGTGCGGGCCAGGTCTTTTTGCCGCATCTCGTACTCCAGGCGGGCGGTGACCACCGCCGCCACCTCCGGGGCCTTCTTCAGGGCCTCGGGGAGGGGCTGGGCCAGGGCGGGAACCAAAAGGGCCAAGGTCCAAAGCAACCTCTTCATTGCGCTACCTCCGGAAGGATTTCGCCGTAGAACTGGTAAAGCTCCATAAGCCGGTTCCTCAAGGTGTTTTCCGCCTGCAAGAGGCCGAGCTCCGCCTGCAAGAGGCCGAGCTCCGCCTGCTTGACCCCCAAGGGGCTTTCCAGGCCCAGGGCCAGGCGCTTTTCCGCTTCCTCTAAGGTCTTTTGGGCCGCATCCCGGCGCAGGCGGGCGAGGGCGAGGCTAGCTTCGGCGCTCTTCAGGGCATTTTCCAGGCGGGCCTTCTCCAGGTTAGCCTGCACCTCCGCCGCCTTGAGGGCCTCCTCCGCCCCCCGCACCTGGGCCTTGGCCGCCTCATAGGCGGCGAAGAGGCCGGGGGAGAGGGTGAGGGAGAGGGTGAGCTTAAGCTCTTCCGTGCTCCTATACTGGCCGACCCCTGGGACGGTGGTGGGGGGCCTGGCTGGGTCCTGGCGGGTGTAGCTCAGGGTGGGGCGGAGGTCCTTGCTGGAGAGGCTTAGGGAAAGGGCGTCGTTCCCCGAGGGGTAGAGGAGGAGGCTTCCCTGGAGGGTGGGAAGGAGGTTGCGCCAGGCCGCCCCTTCGCCAATCCGCGCCTCGGCCAGGGCGAGTCGGGCCTCCTCCAGGCTTAAGGGGATGGTCCCCCGGGGTGGGGGGATCTCCGGTGGGGGGGCTTCCAGGTCCACAAGCCCTTCCGCCGCCTGCTCGGCGAGGGTGAGGCCAAGCCGGGCTTCCGCCAAGCGGTTTTGCGCCTCTTGGAGGGCGAGCTCCGCCTCCCTCAGGTCCTTGGCGCTCGCTTGGCGCTTCCGGGCCGCCTCCAGGGCGAGGGCGGCGATCTCCACGCCTTTTTCGGCGAGGGCTACCCCCAGGCGGGCCTCCCGGTAGCGGCCGTGGGCGGACACCGCCTGGGCCTGGAGGGCGGTGAGGGTCTTGCGGTAGGCGAGCTCCGCCCGCCTCAGGCCGATCCGAGCCCGCTCTATCCCGTCGGCGCCCTCGCCGAAGGGGAAGGGGGTAAGGACCAAGGCTAAGGTGAGGGCCTTGCCGTCTCCGGGAAGGCTTGCGCAAAGGGCTTGGGGCGTGCATTCGTAGCCGAAGCGGCCGTAGTTCCCCTGGAGGTTTAGGGCCACGGGGGAGCTTTGGGCCTCGAGGGCCTTGGCTGCCGCCGCCAGGTAGGCCTCTGCCTGCTGTTTTAAGGGATGGTCCTTCAGGGGCGCGAGGGCCCCTTGGGCAAGGGCGGGGACGAGGAGGAGGAAGAGGGCCAAGCGCCTAGCCACGCTCCACCTCCGTGAGCTTGCGCAAAAGGGAGCGGAAGGCGAATAGCTCTTCCTCGCTAAGCCGGGCCAAGGCCTGGCCGAAGACGCGAAGCCAGGCCTCCTTAAGCCGCAAGGCCACCTCTTCCCCTTCCGGGGTGAGTTCCAACTGGACCCGCCTCCGGTCCAAGGGATCGGGATGGCGCCGGAGGAGGCCCGTCTCCTCCAGGGAGGCCAGGAGGTGGGAAACCTGGGAGGGGAGGATCTCCAGGTGTTCCGCCAGGCGCGAGGGGAGGCGCACCCCTTCCTTCACCAGGCGGAGCACCTCCGCCTGCAGGAGGGAAAGCCCTTCCTGGGCGAAGACTTCCTTGGCCCGGGAAAAGAGGAGGCGCATCAGGGTGTAGCCCAGTTGGGAAAGCTCCTCTACCAGGGATGCCGGGGGACCATTCATACCCTTCAACTATATAAGGCCATCAAGTAAAGAGGGCAAGCGGGGCTACATTCCCCCATGGTGTACAATGGGCCCAGGTGATATGGACAGACCTCCCAGTCGGTGGCTCTTCTTCCTTCCCTTCGGTTCCCTAGTCCTGGCCCAGTCCCAAGCCCCAAGCCCCGGGGACCTTTTTCTTTTGGTCCTCTTCTTGGGCCTTTCCGCCTTCTTCTCTGCGAGCGAAACCGCCTTCACCACCCTTTACCCCTGGAAGCTCAAGGAGCTGGCCGAGGCGGAAAACGGCCCCTTTACCCTCCTTTCCCGGGACATCACCCGCTTCCTCACCACCATTTTGGTGGGCAACAACCTGGTGAACATCGCCGCCACCGCCTTGGTGACGGACCTCGCCACCCGGGCCTTCGGCTCCTTGGGCGTGGGGCTCGCCACCGGGGTCATGACCTTCTTGGTCCTCTTCTTCGGCGAGATCACCCCCAAGTCCATCGCCGTGCACCACGCCGAGGCCCTGGCCCGGGTGGCGGCCTGGCCCATTTACCTCCTCTCCATCCTCTTCTACCCCCTGGGGCGGTTCTTCAGCTGGGTTTCGGGGGCCATTTTGCGGCTTCTTGGCCTCGAGCCCCGGAACACCCCCTTGGTCTCGGAGGAGGAGCTTCGCCTCATCCTGGCGGGGGCGGAGGAGTCGGGGACCATTGAGGCCCAGGAGGAGGAGATGATCCACTCCATCCTGGAGCTGGAGGAAACCCCGGTGCGGGAGATCATGACCCCCCGGGTGGAGATGGTGGCCATAGAGGCCGAGGCCACCTTGGAAGACCTCCTCCACCTTTTCCGCGAGCACCGCTATAGCCGCATACCCGTCTACCGGGAAAGCGTGGACCACATCGTGGGGGTGGCCTACGCCAAGGACCTTTTGGACTACTACTGCGAGGGGGACCTGAAGGGGAGGAGCGTGGCTTCCATCGCCCACCCTCCCTACTTTGTCCCCGAGAACATGGACGCCTGGACCCTCCTCAAGGAGCTCCGCCGCCGCAAGGTGCACCTGGCCATCGTGGTGGACGAGTTCGGGGGCACGGCGGGCCTCGTCACCCTGGAGGACGTGATGGAGGAGATCGTGGGCGAGATTTACGATGAAACCGATGAGCCCGAGGATGCCCCCATCCGCCGCCTGCCCAACGGCGCCTACTCCATCCAGGCCCAGACCCCCGTGGACGAGGTTTCCGAGGCCTTGGGGGTGGAGCTCCCCGAGGGGGAGTACGATACGCTTTCCGGCTTCCTCTACGAGCTCTTTGGCCGCATCCCCGGGGTGGGGGAGAGCGTGGAATGGCGGGGCCTGCGCTTCGTGGTGGAGAACGCCGACCAAAGGCGCATAGATCGGGTGCGGGTGGAGAGGCTGGTGGAGCATGGAGGGCATGGAGAGGGTTAGGGAGCTTCTAAAGGCCCACGTGGCCCGGGCCTACGCCCCCTACTCGGGCTTCCCCGTGGTGGCCTTGGTGGAGGCGGAGGGGGAGTTCTTTCTGGGAGTGAACGTGGAAAACGCCTCCTTTCCCCTCTCCCAGTGCGCCGAGCGCAACGCCGTGGCCGCCATGGTCCTGGCGGGGAAGCACCGCCTGGACCGGGTGCACGTCTACAGTCCCAAAGGCCCCATCCCCCCTTGCGGAGGGTGCCGGCAGGTGCTCCTGGAGTTCGGCACCCCGGATACCCCCATCCTCCTCCACGGCCCCGAGGGGTACGTGGAAAGGACCCTGGGGGAGCTCCTCCCCTGGGCCTTCCGGCTTTAAAGGGAAAGGACCAGGGTGGTCTGGAGGAAGCCCGGCACCTGGAGGGTGAGCTCCAACCGCCCCGCGCCCCTTTCCAACCCCGGGCGGAAGCCCACCACCTGAAGCCGGCCCTCGCCCCGGGCGGGAAGGTCCGCCTCCACCCTTAGGCTTTGCCCCAGGAGGACGAGCCGCCCCTCCACCCGAAGGGGCAAGGGGTTGGGGTTTTCCAAAAAGAAGTTCACCCCCGCCCGGCGCACCCGTAGGGGCTCCAAGGGGAAGGCGAGGCGGGTCTGGAAGAAGGTGAGGCGTTGCCCCAGGGTGCTCCCCTCTAGGGCCACCTCCACCCCCTCCTGGGTGAGGAGGGCCCGCCCCGTGGCCAGGGCTTGGCTTGGGGTGAGGCGCACGGTGAGGGTTTCCTCCCTCCTCCCCGGGGGCAGGTTCCGGTCTAGGGGAACCACCACCTCCCCCACCCGGAGCCTTGCGCCGAAGGCGGAAAGGGGCAGGGGGAAGGGGTTGGGGTTTTGGAAAGCCACCCGGAGGCCCAGGACCAAGGTGGGCTCTGGGGTGAGCTCCAGACCCAGGAGCTCCGCTCCAAGGAGCCGGGCCTCCGGGGGAAGGGGCCTGGGGGCGCAGGCGGCGAGGGCAAGGACCAGGGCTACGAAAAACCTCAAAGAAGCCATCCCTCCTCCTTTAGGTTTTCCAGGACGGGGAGAAAGCTTCCCCAAAGGGGGCTTTCCGCCGGGTAGGGGGGCCTGGGGTAGCCCGCGGGGAGGCCCAGGTGCCTCAGGGCTTGCTTGAGGAGGGGCACCCCGCCCTTGGCCAAAAGGTCCCCCAGGGGAAAGAGCTTTTGTTGCAACGCCTCCGCCTCGGCGAGCCGCCCGGCTCGGAAGTGGGCCAAAAGCGCCCTGTAGGCCCGGGGGGCCAGGTTGGCCGCGGCCAGGATCCCCCCTTCCGCCCCCAGGGCCAAGGCGCCCAAGAAGGTGGGGGCGTGCCCGGTGAAGGCGCGGAAGCCCTTTAGCCGCGCCTGGTAGAAGGCGAAGCGGGAAAGGTCGCCGCTGGAGTCCTTGATGCCCTGGACGCCGGGGTGTTGGGCCAGGGCCTCCACCGCGCTTAGGGGAAGGTCCACCTTGGTGTTCTGGGGCACGTGGTAGAGGAAAAGGGGCATCCGCTCCGCCAGGGCCTCGTAGTAGCGGAATAGCCCTTCCCCGAGGCTTGCGTGGTAGTAGCGGGGCGGGGTGGCCAAAAGGGCCATGGCCCCCGCCTCCTTGGCCTCTTCCAGAGCCCTTTCCGCCTGGGGCAGGGTTTCGTCCATGAGGCCCACCAGGAAGGGCTTCTTGGGGCTTAAGGCCCTTAGCCCTTGGGCCCGCTCTTCTGGGGTGAGGTGGACCCCTTCCCCGTTGGAGCCGTAGATCAAAAGCCCGTCCACCAAGGGCTCCAGGGCCTCGGACAGGTCGCGGAAGGCTTCCGGGTCTAGCCTTCCCCTTCGGTCAAAGGGGGTGGGAATGGGGGGCAGGATCACGCTACGACCTCCTCAAGCTTAAGCCTAACCCCAAAAGGTGGAGGGTGTAGGCGAGGAGGATAGGCCCGGGGCCTTCCCCCTGAAGGAGGCGGAGGAGGCCCCAAGCGGCGAGGAGGAGGAGGAAGACGCCAAGCCCCGCGGCGAAGCCCGTGCTCCCGGGAACCAGGAGGCGCACCGCCAGGGCGTAGGTGGGGGGCACGTTGCCCTTGCGCCGGGGGAGGAGGAAGGCGAGGAGGTGGTAGAGGAGGAGGAGCGCGTAGCCCAGGAAGGCCCAGGGCTTAAGCCGCTCCGCCAAGGGGAGGGGAAGGGCGAGGAAGGTGCGCCAGGGGTCTTCCAGGAAGCGGCCGAACTCCACCCGGAGGAGGACCGAGTACAGGGTGCGGGCGCTGGGCCCCGCCTCCCGCGCTCCCCAGAGGTCCGTCCCCAGGCCCAAGGTGGTGCGGATGGGCCCCTCCAGGGGGGCCTTGCGGTAGGCCTCCGCCAGGGCCTCCTCCTCCCCCCTGAGGGCCAGGGCGAAGGGGAGGCTGCTTTCCCCAAGGAGGGTTTTGGCCTCCTTGGGCGCTTCCGGCAGGAGGGCGTAGCCCAAGAGGGCCTTGGTCTCCGGGGTGGGGGGGAGGGAGCGAAGCCAGTCCTGGGCCGCCTGGGTGCGCAGGGTGCCCCGGTCCAGGGGCGGGGCGAAGAGGAGGCTTCGGGCCCGCTGGTCCAGGCCATAGAGGAGCCAGGAGGCCCCCAAAAGGACGAGGAGGAGAAGGGCGAGAAGCCGTTCCCCGAAGCTGGCGTAGGCCAGGGAGAGGTGCCTCAGGCGCAGGAGGGGGTGGCGGAGGAAGCCGCCCCAAAACCCCCCGAGGGCCCTAAGGTCCCGAAGCTGGGGGGGGAGGTAGAAGAGGACGAGGTAGGCGAGGAGGGCCAGGTACGTTAAGGCGAGGACCCACAAAGCCTCGGGAAGCCCCTCCAGGCTTGGGGGAAGCCAACCCTTTAGGACCGCCACCGCCTCCCTCAGGCGCAGGGCCTGGGCGGGAAGGCCTTGGGCCTCGAGGGCCTCCGCCCGCTCCTGGAAAAACGCCAGGGAGCCCGGGAAGAGGGGGCTTGTGCGGAGGAGGGTTTCCGTGAGGAGGCGGGCCTTTTCCGGTTCCTTGCCCGAAAGGCCCTTCGCCGCCTCCGCAAGGGCGAGCACCGGGGCGAAGGCGAAGGGCAGCTCGGGGCGGTGGCCCCGGGCCAGGAGGTCCTGGCGGTAGGCCTCGAGGTCCTCGGGGCTAAGGTCCTTGGGGTCCAGGGCCCAGTAGGCGAAGTAAGGCCAGGGCTTGGGGGGGTTAAGGGCCTCCAAGAGGGGCCTAAGCGCCCTGAGGTCCTCCGCGCTTCCCTCAAAGGGGCGGGGCGGGAAGGGGATGGAAAGCACCCGTTCCCCCTCCAAAAGGGCCTCGGGGCCGGGCCTCAAGGCCACCACCTTGGCGGGGGCGAAGTGGAAGCGCGCTTCGCCGTTAAAGCTTAGCTCCAGGACCAGAAGCCCCTGGGCCAGATAGACCCGCTCTCCCTGGACCAAAGGCCCCACCCAGGGCCCCTTGGGCAAGGGGTAAAGGCCCGAGGGGAGGAGGAGACCCTCCTCGGTGAGGGTGGGGGCCTGCCCCAAGGCCACGAAGCGCCCCTCCAAAGCCCCTGAGGGGAGGGAAAGGCGCACCCGGTACTCCCCCGGGGTCTCGGGGGTGAAGGAAAGGCGAAAGCTCCCCCCTTCCGGCACCACCTCCAGGGTCTTGGAGCCCGTGGGGCTTTCCACCACCAAGGGGTAGCGGCCCTCCGGCAGGTCGCGCCCCTCCAGGGTGAGGGGGGTGCCCGCCTTGGCCTCCGGGGGGACCAGGAGGCTTTGGGCCAAGACCCACGGAAGAAGGGCCAAAGCGGCGAGCCAGCGGCGCATGGCGTTATTCTACAGGCATGGGTCTTTTGGACATGATCGGTCCGGTGATGGTGGGGCCCTCCTCCAGCCACACCGCCGGGGCCTGCCGCCTAGCCCTCCTCGCCCGCCACCTCCTGGGGGAAAAGCCCAAGCGGGTGGAGTTCGGCCTTCACGGCTCCTTCGCCAAGACGGGGAGGGGCCACGGCACCCACCTGGCCTTGGCCGCCGGGGTGTTGGGCCTGAGGCCGGACGACGAGCGCCTTAAGGAGAGCCTGGCCCTGGCGGAAAGGGAGGGGGTGGAGGTGGCCTTTAGGGAGGTGGAGCTCGGGGACGTCCACCCCAACACCGTGCGCATGGTCCTGGAGGGGGAGAAGGAGCGCCTTGTGGTCACGGGAAGCTCCTTGGGCGGGGGGCTTGTGCGCATCTTTGACCTGGACGGGTTTGAGGTGCGCATCACGGGGAGCGCCCCCACCCTGGTGATCCGCAACGTGGACACCCCGGGGGTGGTGGCCCGGGTGGCCCGGATCCTGGCGGACGACGAGGTGAACATCGCCCACCTCACCGTGAGCCGCAAAAAGCGGGGGGGTGAGGCCATGATGAGCCTGGAGATGGACCGCTCCCTTTCGGAAAAGCCCCTGGAGTATTTGGCCTACCTCTCCTACATCCTGTGGGTGCGGCAGATCCCCCCGGTGATGGACTAGGCCCGGCCCAGTTCCAGGCGAAGGCAGGCGCCCCCTAAGGGGCTTGGCCCGGCGGTGAGCTTGCCCCCGTGGGCTTCCGCCACCTTCTGGGCCGTGTAGAGGCCAAGCCCCGAGCTTCCCCGCCTGCCCGGGCCTTGGCGGAAGGGCTGGACTAGGGCCTCGAGGGGAAGGGGAAGCCCGGGGCCGTCGTCCTCCACATGGATGGCCCCTTCCTCCACCCGCACCCGCACCTCCTTTCTGGCGTGGCGGAGGGCGTTTTCCAGGAGGTTGGCGAGGGCCCGCTCCACAAGGAGCCTCTCCCCCCGCCCAAGCCCCGCCCCTTCCAGGGAAAGCCGGAGGCCCCGGCCCTGGGCCTCCTCCTGGTAGCGAAGGAGGAGGTCTTCCGCCAGGGCCCTGAGGTTCAGGGTTTCCGCCTGGGGGGGGCGGGCCTCGAGGCGGGTAAGGGCGAGGAGGTTTTCCACCAGCTGGAAGGCCCGGGAAAGCTCTTTCCGGAGGTTTTTAAGCAGGGCGAGGCGCCTTTCCTTGCCCAAATCGTCCGCCTTCTCCAAGTACTCCAGGGCGCGGATGGCAGAGATGAGGGGCGTCTTCAGGTCGTGGGCCAAGGCGGCGTAAAAGGCTTCCCGGGCTTCCAGAAGCTCGCTTAGGCGCTTCAAGAGCTCTTCAAACCGCCCCCGGAGCAAGGCGATCTCCGCCGGGAGGGGCTCCTTGGGGGCGGGAAGGCGAAGCCGGAGCTCCCCTCTTAGGGAAAGGTAGGCGAGGGCCCGGGTGAGCTCCTCCAAGGGTCTAAGAAGCCCCCGGGCCAGAAGGTAGCCCACCCCCGCGGACACCCCGGCCAAAAAGAGGAGCCAAAGGAGGAGGGGAAGCCAGGGTCCCTCCCCCAAAAGGCCTAAGGTGAGGGCCAGGACCAGGTTGGGCAAAAAGGCCAGAAGACCGATGACCAGGGCGAGCCTAGCCCTAAGGCTCATCCTTCCCCGCCGAGAGCACCGCCAAGAAGGCCTCCTGCGGCACCTCCACCTTGCCGATGGCCTTGAGGCGCTTCTTGCCCTCCTTCTGCTTTTCCAGAAGCTTTTTCTTCCGGGTCACGTCCCCGCCGTAGCACTTGGCCAAGACGTCCTTGCGGAGGGCCTTCACCGTGGCCCGGGCAATGATCTTGCCCCCGATGGCCGCCTGGATGGGCACCTCAAAGAGTTGGCGGGGGATGACCTCGGCCAGCTTGTCCACGATGGCCCGGGCCATGCTGTAGGCCTTTTCCCGGTGGGCGATGAAGGTGAGGGCGTCCACCACCTCCCCGTGGACCAGCACGTTCACCTTGACCAGGTCCCCCGGTTGGTAGCCCGCCTGCTCGTAGTCCATGGAGGCGTAGCCCCGGGAGAGGCTTTTCAGGCGGTCGTGGAAGTCGTAGAGGATCTCGGCGAAGGGGGCCTCGTAGACGAGCTCCACCCGCTTTTGCCCCCCCGGGAGGTAGTTCATGCTCTGAAGGCGGGCCCGCTTTTCCTGCGCCAGCTGCATGATGTTACCCACGTACTCTTCCGGGGTGAAGATGGTGAGCTTGACGTAGGGCTCCAGGATCTCCTCTATCTTGGTGGGGTCGGGGAGGTCGGCGGGGTTGTGGATCTCCACCTCCTCGCCGCCCTTGAGCCGCACCTTGTAGACCACGCTGGGGGCGGTGGCGATGAGCTCCAGGCCGAACTCCCGCTCAAGCCGTTCTTGCACGATCTCGGCGTGGAGGAGGCCCAGGAAGCCGCAGCGGAAGCCGAAGCCCAAGGCGGTGGAGGTCTCCGGCTCAAAGGAGAGGGCGGCGTCGTTCAGCTTGAGCTTCTCCAGGGCGTCCCGGAGCTTGTTGTAGTCCCCCGAGTCCACCGGGTAGAGCCCGGCGAAGACCACGGGCTTGGCGGGGCGGAACCCGGGGTAGGGGGTGGGGGTGGGGTTTTGCGCCAGGGTGATGGTGTCCCCCACCTGGACGTCGTGGATGTCGCGGATGGCGGCGGTGAGCCAGCCCACCTCCCCCGCGGAGAGGCTTTCCGTGGGTACTAGGCCCTGGGGCGTGAAGACGCCCACCTTGTCCACGGTGAACTCCTGGCCGGTGGAGAAGATGCGGATCCGGTCCCCGGGGCGCACCGTGCCCTCAAAGATCCGCAGGTGGGGGATGACGCCCTGGTAGGCGTCGTAGAGGGAGTCAAAGATGAGGGCCTTGAGGGGGGCCTCGGGGTCCCCTTGGGGCGGGGGGATGCGCTTTACGATGGCCTCGAGGATCTCCTCCACCCCCTCCCCCGTCTTGCCCGAGGCGAAGATGGCCTCGTCGGCGGGGATGCCCAAGACCTCCTCCACCTCCAGGGCCACCTCCAAGGGCCGGGCGTTGGGCAGGTCTATCTTGTTGATGACCGGGATGATCACGTGGTTGTGCTCCAGGGCCAGGTAGAAGTTGGCGATGGTCTGGGCCTCCACCCCTTGGGTTGCGTCCACCACCAGGAGCACCCCTTCCACCGCCGCCAAGGCCCGGGACACCTCGTAGGTGAAGTCCACGTGCCCCGGGGTGTCAATGAGGTGGAAGGTGTAGGTGTTCCCCTCCTTGGCCAGGTAGTTCACCCGCACCGCGCTGGCCTTAATGGTGATGCCCCGTTCCCGTTCCAGTTCCAAGGAGTCCAGAAACTGCTCCCGCATCTCCCTCTCGCTCACGGCGTGGGTCATCTGCAGGATGCGGTCGGCCAGGGTGGACTTCCCGTGGTCCACGTGGGCGATGATGGAGAAGTTGCGGATGCGGCTTGCCATCCTTTCCATCGTCCGGGGTCGGCGGGAGGAAGTCAAGCCGGGCCTTGCCCGGTCTTTTTTGACCCGGTAAGATTTCGCCAGGAGGTTCCCTTGAGCTTGGAAACCCCCGTGCGCGAGCTGGCCCGGCGCTTTGCTCGGGAAAGGCTCCTCCCCGAAGCGGCCCGCTACGACCGGGAAGCCCGTTTCCCCTGGCCGCTATTCCGGGAGGCCGCGGCTTTGGGCTTTCCCCTTTTGGTGGCCCCCGAGGAGCTGGGCGGGGCCGGGCTAGGCCCCCTGGCCTTGGTGGAGGTGGCGGAGGAGCTGGGCTACGCCTGCACCGGGCTCGCCGCCGCCATCCTCCTCAACAACCTGGTGGCGGACGCCCTTTTGCTTTCGGGAAGCCCCTATGCCCGGGCCTTCGTGCCAAGGCTAAGGGAAGAGGTGGGCGCTTACGCCCTCACCGAGCCCCACGCCGGTTCGGACGTGGCCGCCATCCGCACCCGGGCCGAGCGGGTGGCGGGGGGGTTTCGCCTTTTTGGGCGCAAGACCTGGATCAGCCACGCCCCGGAAGCGGCCTTCTTTGTGGTTTTCGCCAAGCTGGAGGAGGGCCGGGAGGGAATCGCCGCCTTCGTGGTGGAGCGGGAAAGGGGGGTGGAGGTGGGGCCGCCCCTTCCCAAGCTGGGGCAGAAGGCCTCGGTGGCGGGGGAGGTCCACCTGGAGGGGGTCCATGTGCCGGAGGAGGCCATGATCGCCCGGGAAGGCTTTCGGCTGGCCATGCGGGTCTTCAACCGCTCACGGCCCATGGTGGCGGGTTTGGCGGCGGGGCTTCTTTGGCGGGCCTTGGACGAGGCCTTGGCCTACGCCGCCTTGCGGCAGGCCTTTGGCAAGCCCTTGGTGGAGCACGAGGGGGTGGGGTTCAAGCTGGCGGAGATGCACATGGACCTCGAGGCCGCCCGCCTCCTGGCGAAAAAGGCGGCGGACCTGGCGGAAAGGGGAGAGGAGAACGCCCTGGAAGCGGCGGTGGCCAAGGCCTTCGCCGCCGACGCCGCCCAGCGGGGGGTGGTGGAGGCGGTCCAGGTCTATGGCGGCAACGGCTACAGCGAGGAGTACCCCGTGGCCAAGCTCTACCGGGACGCCAAGGTTTTGCAGATCTACGAGGGGACTTCGGAGATCCAAAGGCTCATCGTCCTCAGGGAGCTCCTAAGGAGGCGGGCATGAGGGAAGCGGTGATCCTCGAGGCGGTGCGCACCCCCATCGGCAAAAGGAACGGGGCCCTTAGGGCGTGGCGGCCCGACGCCCTTTACGCCGAGGTCTTGAACGCCCTCTTGGCGCGAAGCGGCCTGGACCCCACCTGGGTGGGGGACGTGGTCACCGGGTGCGTGACCCAGGCGGGGGAGCAGGGGGCCAACGTGGGGCGGCTTGGCGTCCTCCTTTCCCGCCTGCCCCAGGAGGTGCCGGCGGTGACGCTGAACCGCATGTGCGGCTCGAGCCAGCAGGCGGTGCACTTCGCCGCCCAGGCCATCGCCGCCGGGGACCTGGACTTCGCCATCGCCGGGGGGGTGGAGAGCATGACCCGGGTTCCCATGTTCTCGGACATCGGGGGCGGGTTCCACACGCTGAACCCCGAGCGCTTCGCCAAGTACGAGCTGGTGCACCAGGGGGAAAGCGCCGAGCGCATCGCCCGGCTTTACGGGTTTTCCCGGCGGGACCTGGACGAGTGGAGCCTCCTTTCCCACCGCCGGGCGCAAAGGGCCACGGAGGAAGGCCGCTTCGCCCGGGAGATGCTCCCCCTCACCGGCCTGGACCCCGAGGAAAGGCCTTTTCTCCTAGCCCGCGACGAAGGCATTCGCCCCGACACCAGCCTGGAAAAGCTCGCCGCCCTCAAGCCCGCCTTCCGGGAGGACGGCCTCATCACCGCGGGGAATAGCAGCCAGATCTCGGACGGGGCGGCGGCCTTGCTCCTGGGCGAACGGGAAAAGGCTTTGGCCCTGGGCTTGAGGCCCCGGGCCCGCTTCCTGGCCCGGGTGGTGGTGGCGGGGGACCCCACCCTCCAGCTTCTGGAGATCCTTCCCGCCACGCGGAAGGCCTTGGAGCGGGCCGGGCTTGCCCTAAGCGACCTGGACGTCATTGAGGTGAACGAGGCTTTCGCCAGCGTGGTCCTGGCCTTCCTCAAGGAGTTTCAGCCGGACCCCGAAAGGGTGAACCCAAACGGGGGGGCCATCGCCCTGGGCCACCCCTTGGGGGCCACGGGGGCCATCCTCATGACCAAGCTCCTCCACGAGCTGGAAAGGCGGGACGGGGAGTTCGGCCTGCAGGTGATGTGCATCGGCCACGGCCAGGCCACGGCCACGGTGATCCAAAGGCTATAGGAGGGGTATGGAAAGGAGCGCGTTGGTGACGGGTGGGGCCTCGGGGCTCGGGCGGGCCGCCGCCTTGGCCCTGAAGGCCAGGGGCTACCGGGTGGTGGTCCTGGACCTAAAGCGAGGGGAAGAGGACCTCCTTTACGTGGAGGGGGACGTGCGGGAGGAGGGGGATGTGGCCCGGGCTTTAGCCCTGGCGCGGGAAGGCGGGTCCCTCTTCGCCGTGGTGAACGCCGCGGGCATCGGCCTGGCCCAGAGAATTGTGGGCCGGGATGGGCCCCATGACCTGGGGAGCTTCCGCAAGGTATTGGAGGTGAACCTGGTGGGCACCTTCAACGTCCTCCGCCTGGCGGCCTCCGCCATGCGGGAAAACCCGCCCGACGCCGAAGGGCAGCGGGGCGTCATCGTGAACACCGCCAGCGTGGCGGCCTACGAGGGGCAGGTCGGCCAGGCGGCCTACGCCGCCAGCAAGGGGGGCGTGGTGGCCCTCACCCTCCCCGCCGCCCGGGAGCTCGCCGAGTGGGGCATCCGGGTGGTGGCCATCGCCCCAGGCCTCTTTGACACCCCCCTTCTTGCGGGGCTTCCCGAGAAGGCGCGGGCCTCCCTGGCGGAGCAGGTGCCCTTCCCCAAGCGCCTGGGCCGCCCGGAGGAGTACGCCCTTCTGGTCCTCCACGTCCTGGAAAACCCCATGCTGAACGGGGAGGTAATCCGGCTGGATGGCGCCTTGCGCATGGCCCCCCGGTAAGGTCTTGGACCTCACCCGCCTCCTGCCCGGGCCCTTGGCGGGGAAGCTCCTTTTGGAGTTGGGCTTTTCCGTCCTCAAGGTGGAGCCCCCCGCCGGGGACCCCTTGCAGGCGTTGGCCCCGGAAGCTTACCGCTTTCTAAACGCCGGGAAGGAGGTGCGGGTCCTGGACCTGAAGACGGAGGAGGGGCGGGAGGCCCTTTTGGCGCTGGTGGGGGAGGCGGCCATCCTCCTCGAGGCCAACCGCCCGGGGGTCATGGAGCGGCTCGGCCTGGGGCCAGAGGTCCTCCTGGCGCATAACCCCCGCCTGGTCTACGCCCGGCTTCGGGGCTACCCCGAGGGGGACGACCCCGGGCACGACCTCACCTACCTGGCGGAGGCGGGGCTTTTGGGCCGCTTTCCCTGGCGGGCCTTCCAGTTCGCCGACCTGGCCGGGGCCTACGCCTTGGCCCTCGCCGCCCTGAAGGGTCTCCTCCTTGGGGGCGGGGTGTATGAAGTGGCCCTCTCCGAGGCGGTGAAGGCGGTGGCCTACCCGCCCATCCCCTTTTTGGACGGCTCCGTCCTCTGCTACGGGGTCTACCCCGCCCAGGAAGGGGAGGTGGCCCTGGCCGCCCTGGAGCCCCACCTTTGGGCCCGGTTCTGCCAGCGGGCGGGGCTTCCTGAACTATTGGGGGCCGCCTTCAGCCCCGCTTCCCCAGACAACCCCGCCTACGCCAAGCTCCTCGCCTTCTTCGCCGAACGGCCCGCCCACGCCCTCGAGGCCTGGGCCAAGGCGGAGGGGCTTCCCCTGAGGCGGGTGCGGGGCTAGACCCACCAGGCGAGGGGCTTTTGGGGGAAGGCCTTGGGGGCCACCTTCTCCCCCTTGGGGTGGCGCTCCCCTTGGTAGTGGGGGAAGGCGTAGACCTCCAGGACCTCCTCCACCAGGTTCACGAGCCAGATCTCCGGCACCCCCGCCTTCTGGTAGAGGGGGAGCTTCAGCGTGCGGTCCTGGACCAGGGTGGTGTCGGCGATCTCCACCACGAGGAGGGCGTCCTGCGCCGTGGGTGGCCGTTCGTCGTACCGGCTTTCCGGGGGTGCCAGGAGGACGAGATCGGGCTCCGGCTCCGAGGTTTCGGAAAGCCGGAGAGGTATCTGGGAGACCACCAGTGCCTCCCCGCCGAAGGCCTCGCTAAAGACCTTGGTTAGGTGGATGAGGTAGCGGATGTGGTTCTTCCCCATGGGCGACACGGCGTAAACCTCCCCCTCCAAGAGCTCCACCCGCTCGGGGAGCGCCCCCGCCTCGTAGGCCTTGTGGTAGGCCTCCACGGTGAAGCGGTGCTTGACCATCTCCCCTGAGTATACTCGGGGCCGTGCTGGGGCTTTACCACGCCGCCCGGGCCCTGGGCCTAAGGCCCGCCCTTTTGGAGTCCTTGGGGCCCCGCACCCCCTTTTCCCGCCTTTCCCTCCTGGGGGTGAGGCCAAGGCACCGCCTCGAGGTCCTGGAGGGCCGGCTTTACCTGGACGGGAGGCGGGTGGGGGAGGCCCTGGACCTTTTCCGCTACCTGAATAAGGGCTTGGGGAAGGGCTTTTTCCCCGCCTGGATCGGCTTTTTCGCCTACGAGTTCGCCCGCCACCTGGGCCTTCCCACCCACGCTCCCCCCCCCGGCCTCCCCGAGGCGGCCTTCCTCTACTACCCCGAGGGCTACGCCCTCCTGGAGGGAAGGCTGGTGGCGCGCCCCTCTTTTGCCCTGCGGCCCCTCCCCTACACCCCGCCCCCCTTGCCCCCGTACCCCTTGGTCTCCGACTTTCCCCGGGAGGCCTTCCTGCAGGGGGTGGCGGAGGTCCAGGAAAGGATCCGGGCCGGGGTGGTTTACCAGGTGAACCTCTCCCACCGCTTCCGCCTCCTGGGCGCCGTGGACCCCCTTCTCCTCTACGCCCGCCTCCGGGAGCTAAACCCTTCCCCCTTCATGGGCCTCTTGGAGGGGGAAGGGTGGGCCGTGGTCTCGGGAAGCCCAGAGCGGCTTTTCCAGAAGGTGGGCGGCCACCTCCTCGCCCGGCCCATCGCCGGCACCCGGCCCCGGGGGAGGGCGGAGGCGGAGGACCGGGCCTTGGAGGCGGAGCTCCTTTCCTCGCCCAAGGAGCGGGCGGAGCACGCCATGCTGGTGGACCTCCTGCGCAACGACCTGGCCCGGGTGGCCCTCCCGGGCACGGTGCGGGTGCGGGAGCTTTTCACCGTGGAGCGCTACGCCCACGTGATGCACCTGGTCTCCGAGGTGGAGGGGTACACCCGTGCCCCCTTGGGGGCGGTCTTCCGCAGCCTCTTCCCCGGGGGCACCATCACCGGGGCTCCCAAGGGCACGGTGATGGAGGCCATCCGGGACTTGGAGCCCGTGCCCCGGGGGGCCTACACGGGAAGCCTGGGCTACGTCTCGGGCCGGGGGGCGGACTTTAATATCCTCATCCGCTCCTTCCAGAAGGTGGGGGAGGAGGTGCTCTTCTCCGCCGGGGCGGGGATCGTCATCGCCTCTTTGCCCGAGCGGGAGTACGAGGAAACCTTGCACAAGGCGCAAAGCCTCCTCCTGGCCCTGGAGCGGGGCAGGCCGGGGGCCAGGCCCCATCCCCCTAAGGCCACCGCCTCCTGGGGCCCCCCGCTTCCCCCGAGGCGGCTTCGCGCCCGGGTGCTCTTCCTGGAGAACCGGGACTCCTTCAGCTACAACCTGGTGGACTACCTCCGGGCCCTGGGGGCGGAGGTCCACGTGGTGGACCAGGAGGAGGCCCCGGACCTTTCCGGCTTTACCCACCTGGTGGTGGGCCCGGGGCCCAAGGACCCCTACACGGCGGGCCAGGTCCTGGCGTGGACGGAAAGGGCGTTGAGGGAGGGCATCCCCCTCTTGGGCGTCTGCCTGGGCCACCAGGCCCTGGGGGTGGCCTTGGGGGGGGAGCTCTACCGCGAGGCCCCGGTCCACGGGGAGGCCCACCTGGTCTTCCACAGGGGCGAGGCCCTCTTTAGGGGCTTTCCCAACCCCTTGCCCTTCGCCCGCTACCACTCCCTGGCCCTAAGGCGCCTTCCCTCTTCCCTCCGCCTCCTGGCCTGGACGGAAGACGGCGTGCCCATGGCCCTTTGGGACGGGAAAAAGGCCTTTGGCGTCCAGTTCCACCCCGAAAGCATCCTCTCCCCTTGGGGCATGGAGCTTTTGGCCCGCTTCTTGGAGGTGGCATGAGGCTTCTAAACGGCGAACCCCTTGCCGGCCCCTGGCCCGAGGCCTTCTGCTACCACGGGGCAAGCGTCTTCACCACCCTGCGGGTGGAAAGGGGTGAGCCCCTCTGGCTCGAGGCCCACCTCTTCCGCCTCCGCCGCCACGCCCAGGCCCTGGGCCTCCCCTACCCGGGGGACGGGGCTTTCCTAAAGGACCTTCAAGCCCTCCTCGCCCACTTCCCAGGCGCTTCCTGCCTGCGGGTGCGGCTTACTGTGGGGGAAGGGGTGCGGCTGGCGGAGGCCAGGCCCTACACCCCGCCTCCCCAAAGCGCCTACCGGGAGGGGGTGAAGGCGGTCCTCACCCCCTACCGCGTCCACCCGGACCTCGCCCCCTACAAGACGGGCAACCACCTGCCCTACCGCCTGGCCCAAAGGTGGGCCGAGGCGCGGGGGGCCTTTGAGGGCCTCCTCCTGGACGCCTGGGGGCACGTGGTGGACGGAAGCCGCACGAGCCCCCTGCTCTTCCGGGAAGGCACCCTATACGTGCTGGAGGGGGGCCTCGAGGGCATCACCCGGGAGGAGGTGGCCAAGAAGGCCAAGGAGCTTGGCCTTCCCGTGGCGCGGGCCTTCTTGCGCCCTCAGGAGCTTTCCGGCACCCTCTTCCTTGCGGGAAGCGGGGTGGGGCTTTTGCCCGTGGGGAAGCCGGAGGAGGCCCTTCTTCCCCTTGTGGAGGCTTTCCTTCCCGCCTGCTATACTGAATAGCGGTACCGCCAGCCCAAGGCCTTGGGCTGGTGCCCCTTTTTACCCGGAGGGATGCGCATGAAGAAGCCGGTTTACCTCACTCCCGAAGGTTATAGGCGCCTTCAGGAGGAACTGCACCACCTGAAGACCACCAAGCGGCAGGAGATCTCCGCCGACTTTGAGCAGGCCCTGGAGGAGGGCGACCTCAGGGAAAACGCCGGATACGACGAGGCGCGGCGGGCCATGTGGCAGAACGAGGCCCGCATCGCCCAGCTGGAAGACCTCCTCTCCCGGGCGGTGGTGGTGGAGGGGAACGGCACCTACGAGGAGGTGGCCCTGGGCTGCCAGGTGGAGCTGGAAACGGAGGCGGGTGAAAGGCTTTCCTTGGCCATCGTGGGGAGCCACGAGGCGGACATCTTTAGCGGCAAAATCTCCGACGAGTCCCCCCTAGGCCAGGCCCTTTTGGGCAAGAAGGTGGGGGACGTGGTGGAGATCCGGGGCAAGAAGGGCGCCCAGGTCTACACCATCTTGGAGATCAAGCCCCTATAGGAGGCTTGCGCTCCGCAAGGGGCCTAGGGCCTCCTCCACGTGGCGCTTGAGGGCAAGGAATAACCGGTCCAAGGGGGCTTCTTCCAGGTAGGGCAGAGCCTCCCCCCCTGGGAGGTGGAGGACGGCGCGAAGGGCCTCCACCCCCTTTTCCCCCAGGTACACCCCCTCCTCGGCGAGCCGCCCCTCCTTGAGGTGGAGCCCCGGGCCCAGGAGATTGGGGGCGAGCCCCCCCGCCTTCACCACCCGCCACCCGGCCCAAACCAGGGGGAGGAGGGGGTTTGCGTGCTTGGCGATGCCCCGGAGGCCCGAAACGAAGAGGGGGTAAACCTTGGGCGCCGCCTCGGGGGAGGCCAGGCGGTAGGCGAGCTCCGCCAAGAAGGAGGCGTAAAGGTAGCGGCGGGGTTCTTCCAGGCCAAAAAGCCTCCCTAAAAGCTCCGCCTGGGTCAGGGTGGGGAGGCCTTCCTTTCTGGCATAGACCTGGAAGCGCACGTGGTGGAAGAGGGAAAGCCGCCCCGAGCGGCCCGTGGGCCGCAGGCCCTTCTTGGCCACGGCCTCGAGGCTCCCCTGGGGCGTGACGAAGCGGAGGAGAAGATCCCCCTGGGGCAGGGCCTTCCGCCCCACCACCACGCCCTCTTCCAACCGGTAGCGCTCCACGTTCCCAGTGTATGCTGAAGGCATGGAACGGAGCCTAAGGGACATCCTGGAGTGGGTGGTTTTGGGCCTTTTGGTGGTGGTGGGGGTCCTCCTCGCCCTCTGGGTGGGGGGGTGGGTGTTCAGCTTTTTGGGCAAGGTCCTCCTCGCCCTTTCCGGTCTTATCTGGACCCTGTTGGTGTACGCCATTCCCCTCCTCATCCTGGCGGGCATCGGGTACGGCGTGGTTTACTTCCTGCAAAAGCGAAGCGCCTGAGCTCTTGACAGCACTCCACCCATGGGTTAGCCTCCCCCTGAACGCCAGGGGGAGGTGATGTTTCGTGGATAGAAGGATTTTGCTTCGCCTGGGGGCTTGGTTGGGGGCGGGAGCCTTGTTGCGGGCTCAGGCCAACGAGCGGGTTGAGTATAAAGACTTCAAGAAGGAAGCGCCCATCTCCGTGGTCTACCACGCGGACTTTGGCGATCCCAACCGCTTCGGCCAGATGCTTACCAACATCAGCAACCACCTGTCCGTGTACGACAACGACCCCTTCAAGGTGAAAATCGTGGTGGTCGCCCACGGGGCGGGGGTGCAGTTCTTTCTCAAGGACTTGGAGGGCACGCCCTGGGCCAACGCCCAGTATGACCGCGAGGCCATCTTTAGCCGCGTGAAGCAGCTGGCCCAGCTGGGGGTGGAGTACTACCTTTGCGAAATCACCTTCGCCCGCAACAACATTCCTAAAGACAAGCTTCGGCCCGACGAGTTCTTAAAGTGGGTGCCCTCCGGGGTTGGGGCCTTGGGAGAGCTGCAAGCGAAGGGGTACGCCTACATCAAGGTGGGTTAGACCTCGAGGGCCTCGTGGGGGCCATATAATGCCCCCATGCGGCTTTTATTCATCGGGGACGTGATGGCCGAGCCCGGTCTTCGGGCGGTGAGCCTGCACCTGCCGGACATCCGGGACCGGTACGACCTGGTCATCGCCAACGGGGAAAACGCCGCCAAGGGCAAAGGCCTAGACAAGCGCTCCTACCGCCTTTTGCGGGAGGCGGGGGTGGACCTCGTCACCTTGGGCAACCACGCTTGGGACCACAGGGAGGTGTACGAGCTTTTGGAGAAGGAGCCCGTGGTGCGGGCCCTCAACTACCCCCCAGGCACCCCGGGACGGGGCTGGTGGCGGCTTAGCGCCGACGGGGAAAGCCTCCTCTTCGTCCAGGTGATGGGCCGGGTCTTCATGGACCCCCTGGACGACCCCTTCCGCGCCCTGGACGCCCTTTTGGCCCAAGAGAAGGCGGACTATGTATTGGTGGAGGTCCACGCCGAGGCCACCAGCGAGAAGATGGCCCTGGCCCACTACCTGGATGGGCGCGTGGCCGCCGTTTTGGGCACCCACACCCACGTGCCCACCCTGGACGCCATGCGGCTTCCCAAGGGAACGCTTTACCAGACCGACGTGGGCATGACCGGCACCTACCAGTCCATCATCGGCGGCGAGGTAGAGACCTTCCTGGCCCGCTTCCTCACCGGCCGGCCCCAGCCCTTCCGCGCCGCCCAGGGCAAGGCGCGGCTGCACGCCACGGAGCTCGTTTTGGAAGGGGGTAAGCCGGTTTCCATAAGCCCGTACGTGTGGGAGGAGCCGTGAGCGACCCCTTTGAGCTCCTCAAAGCCGAGGTGGACCTCTTAGGCCGCCTGCTGGGGGAGGCCATCAGAAAGGTTTCGGGGGAGCGCTTCTTCGCCTTGGTGGAGGAGGTGCGCCTCTTGGCCAAGGGGCGGCGCCAAGGGGAGGCGGGGACGGGGGAGGCCCTGTTGCGGCGGGTGGAGGGCCTTTCCGTGGAGGAGGCGGAGGCGTTGGTGCGGGCCTTTACCCACTACTTCCACCTGGTGAACCTGGCGGAGGAGCGGCACCGGGTGCGGGTGAACCGCCTAAGGGCCCAGGCGGAAACCCCGGAAAACCCCAGGCCCGAGGGCTTCTTGGCCCTGGCCCAGGCCCTGAAGGCCCGGGGGCTTTCCCTGGAGGAGGCGGAGGCGCACCTGAACCGCCTGGAGCTTGTCCTCACCTTCACCGCCCACCCCACGGAAACCCGCCGCCGCACCTTGCGGCACCACTTGGAAAGGTTGCAGGAGGAGCTGGAAGGCGAGGACCGGGCGCGCCTTGCGGCCCGGGTCGCCCTCCTCTACGCCACGGAGGAGGTGCGCAAGGCGAGGCCCAGCGTGGAGGACGAGATCAAGGGGGGGCTCTACTACCTGCCCACCACCTTGTGGGAGGCCATCCCCAAGGTGGTGGCGGGCCTCGAGGCCGCCTTGGAGCGGGTTTACGGCCGGCGCCCCCGCCTCCAAAGCCCGGTGCGCTTCCGCAGTTGGATCGGCGGCGACCGGGACGGGAACCCCTACGTCACCCCAGAGGTCACCGCCTTCGCCAGCCGCTACGCCAGGACAGCGGCGCGGGAAAAGTTCCTGGAGGCGCTTGGGGGCCTGGTGCGGGACCTTTCCCTTTCCGAGGCCCGCCTGCCCGTGCCCAAGGAGGTGCGGGAAGGCGGGGAGGGCGTGGAGCGCTTCCCCGGGGAGCCCTACCGCCGCTACTTCGCCGCCCTTTACCGGGCCCTGGAGGGGGAAGCCCTCTCCACCGAGGACCTTGCCCGGGCCCTAAGGGTGGCGGAAAAGGGGCTAGAGGGGGTGGGGCTCGCCCAGGTGGCGGAGGTCTTCCTGAAACCCTTGGAGGCGAGACTTTCCGCCTTCGGCTTGGAACTCGCCCCCTTGGACCTTAGGGAGGAGTCGGGGAAGCTATTGGAGGCGGCGGCGGAGCTTTTGCGCCTGGGGGGTGTCCACGGCGCCTTCCTTTCCCTGGCCCCGGAGGAGCAAGAAGCCCTCCTCACCGAGGAGCTCAAGACCCCCCGCCCCCTTCTGCCCGTGGGGGAGTCGCCCCAAGGGGAGGCCTTGCGGGTGGCCTTGGGGGCGCTTAGGGCCTGGGGGGACAAGGGGGCCCACGTGGTTTCCATGACCCACCACCCCGCCGACCTCCTCGCCGTCTTCCTCCTGGCCCGGGAGGTGGGGCTTTACCGCCCGGGAAAGCCCC
Organism: Thermus thalpophilus; assembly: GCF_022760915.1. Lineage (NCBI taxonomy): Bacteria > Thermotogati > Deinococcota > Deinococci > Thermales > Thermaceae > Thermus > Thermus thalpophilus. Next base: position 50,922 of record NZ_JAKTNS010000004.1, read on the forward strand.
TTCCCTTTGACGTGGTCCCCCTCTTTGAAACCCTGGAGGACCTGAACCGGGCCCCTGGGATCCTAAAGCGCCTCCTGCAAAACCCCGTCTTCCGCGCCCACGCCGAAGGGCGGGGCGGGGTGGAGGTGATGATCGGCTACTCCGACTCCAACAAGGACGCTGGCTTCCTCATGGCCAACCTGGCCCTTTACGAGGCCCAAGAGGCCCTCCACGCCGTGGGGGAGGCGGAGGGTGTTCCCGTTTTCTTTTTCCACGGCCGGGGCACCTCCACCGCCCGGGGTGGGGGGCCGGCGGGCCGGGCCATCGCCAGCCTCCCCGTAAGGAGCGTGGGGCGCCGCCTCCGCCTCACGGAGCAGGGGGAGGCCCTGGCGGACCGCTACGCCCACCCGGACCTGGCGGTGCGCCATCTGGAACAGCTCCTCTTCCACTTCGCCCAGGCGGCCTTGGGGGAGGGGGTGGAGCCCAGGCCCGAGTTCCGTCAGGCCCTTTGGGAGGCGGGGGAAAGGAGCATGGAGCGCTACCGGGCGCTCCTTCAGCAGGAAGGGTTTTTCCCCTTTTTTGAGGCCTTTACCCCCATCCGGGAGATCGGCGAGCTTCCCATCGCCAGCCGCCCCGTCTACCGCCACGGCCGGGTGCGGGACATCCGGGACCTGCGGGCCATCCCTTGGGTCATGGCCTGGACCCAGGTGCGCCTGCTCCTGCCGGGATGGTACGGGCTTTCCGCCTTGGAAAGCCTTCCCCTTTCCCTCCTCCAGGCCATGTATCGGGAGTGGCCCTTCTTCGCCACCACCTTGGAAAGCGCTGCCATGGCCTTGGCCAAGGCGGACCTGGGGATCGCCGCCTTGTACCTGCGCCTGGTGCCCGAGGGGCTTCGGGGTTTCTTCCAGCACCTGGCGGAGGAGTACCAGAAGACCGTGGACCTTCTGCAGGCCATTTTTGAGGCCCCCTTGCTTCACAACCAAAAGACCCTGGAGCGGCAAATCGGCCTCAGGAACCCTTACGTGGACCCCATCAACTTCGTTCAGGCGGAGCTCCTCCGCCGCTACCGGGCCCCCGGGGGCCGGGAGGACGAGGGCTTGCGGCGGGCCCTTCTCCTTTCCCTCCTGGGGGTGGCGGCGGGGCTCAGGAACGCCGGCTAGACCGGTATGATGGGGGCGATGGAACCCCTTGGCCACCACCAGGACCAGCGGGTGGGCGTTTTCGTGGACACCCAGAACCTGTACCATTCCGCCCGGGACTACTACGAGCGCAACGTCAACTTTGAAAGCCTCCTCCGCTATGCCGTGGGGGGAAGGCGCCTGGTGCGGGCCACCGCCTACGTGGTGGAGAAGGAGGGGGACACCTCCGCCTGGCCGTTTATTTACAAGCTCTCCACCATCGGCTACCGGGTGCGGCGCATGTACCTCACGGTGAAGGAGGTGGGGGAGGGCGGCAAGCCCATCTACGAGGGGAACTGGGACATGGGCATCGCCGCGGACATGGTGCGGCTCATGCCCTATTTGGACGTGGTGGTTTTGGGAAGCGGGGACGGGGACTTCGTGGAGATCCTCGAGGTCCTCATGGAGCGGGGCATCCGGGTGGAGGTGATCGCCTTCCGCGAAACCACCGCCCAGAAGCTCATTGACGCCGTGGACCGCTTCGTCCACCTCCCCGACATCCCCAACCCCTTCATGGAGCCGAAGAATGCCGGATGAGCGAGCTTGACCTCTACGACTACCACCTGCCCCCCGAGCAGATCGCCCAGGCGGGGGTGGAGCCCCGGGACGCCGCCCGGATGATGGTGGTCTACCGGGAAGGCCCCTTCAGGGTGGACCACCGGCGGGTGCGGGACCTCCCCGCCTTTTTACGCCCGGGGGACGTGTTGGTCTTCAACGAGAGCAAGGTGATCCCCGCCCGCCTCCTGGCCCAAAAGCCCACGGGGGGCCGGGTGGAGATCCTTTTGGTGCGGGAGAAGGCCCCGGGGCTTTGGGAGGCCCTTTTGGGCCCGGCCCGGAGGGCGCCCGTGGGCACAAGGCTGGCGCTCCTTTCCCCCAAGGACTTAGGGCCCGTGGAGGGCCTTGAGGCGGAGGTGGTGGGGGTGGAGCCCGATGGGGTGCGGCTTCTCCGCTTTCAAGGGGATTTGGCCGCCCACCTGGAAGCGGTGGGGGAGGTGCCCCTCCCCCCTTACATCAAGGCCCAGATCCCTTTGGAGCGCTACCAGACCGTGTACGCCAAGCGCCCGGGGTCCGTGGCCGCCCCCACCGCCGGCCTCCACTTCACCCCCGAGCTTCTGGACCGCTTGGCGGCCATGGGGGTGGAGCTTTGCTTCCTCACCCTCCACGTGGGCCCCGGCACCTTCCGCCCCATCAAGGGGGAGGTGGAGAAGCACGAGATGCACGCTGAGCCCTTTGAGATCCCCGAGGCCACCGCCGTAGCGGTGAACCGCGCCCGGGCCGAGGGGCGCAGGGTGGTGGCGGTGGGGACCACGGTGGTGCGGGCCCTGGAGAGCGCTTGGCACGAAGGGGAAGGGGTGGTGCCAGGGGCGGGGGAGACCAGGCTCTTCATCCGCCCGCCCTACACCTTCCGGGCCATAGACGCCCTCTTCACCAACTTCCACCTGCCCCGCTCCACCCTCCTCATGCTGGTGGCTGCCTTCTTGGGGCGGGAGCGGACCCTCGAGGCCTACCACCTGGCGGTGGCGGAGGGGTACCGCTTTTACTCCCTGGGGGATGCCATGCTCATCCTTCCCCGCCCTGAAGGTGCATGAGCCAAGCCCAGGCGGCCTCGGCCTCGATGAGGGTGGGCTTGCGCTCGGGGGCAAACCAGGCGAGGAGGGGGGCTAAGGCTTCCGGGTCCAGGGGGCTTGGCTCGGGCGAGAGGACCAGCTTGTGGTCCCCGTCGGAAAGGGCCACCATGCCTATGAGGAACCCTTCCGCCTCGGTGCCTGGAGGGAGGGGCGGGCCCAGGTAGCAGGCGTCCACCTCCTCCCCGTCCGCGGGGTTGAGGAGGCCGGGGACGAAGCCGTAGTTCACCGGGGCCGGAGCGTCCTCGCCCACAAGGACGAGCCTTCCTCCCTTGAAGGCGTAGCGCAAGGGGCTCCCCTTGCTCCACTCCACCAGCGTGCGGAGCCGCTTCATGCCAGGTTCAAAAGGAGCCGGGCCACGGTGAGGTAGATGAGGAGCCCGGAGATATCGGAGAGGGTGGCCACCAAGGGGTTGGAGACCAAGGCGGGGTCCACCCCAAACCGCCTCAGGACCACGGGGAGCATGGCCCCCACCAGGTTGGCGAAGAGGACCAAAAGGAAGAGGGCGAGCCCCACCACCGGGGCCAAGGCGGCGTGCCCGTCCAGCACCACCTTGCCCAGGAGCAACAGGGCGAGGGTCAGGCCGAGGAGGCTTCCCACCGCGCTCTCCTTTAGCAACACCCTCCGCCAGTCCTTCAGGTCCAGGTCCCGGGTGGCCAGGGCGCGGATGATGAGGGTGGCGGACTGGTTGCCCGTGTTCCCCCCGGTGCCCAGGAGCACGGGCACGTAAAAGGCCAAGGCGGTCACCGCCTCCAGGAGGCTTTCAAAGCCCTGGAGGATGGAGCTCGTCACCATCCCCGTGAGGATGAGGATGACGAGCCAACGCACCCGGGCGAGCCACAGGATGATGGGGGAGGCTTGGCTGTAGACCAGGTCGGGCACGTCCACGGCGGCGAGCCGGTGGATGTCTTCGGTGGCTTCCTCCTCCAAAACGTCCAGGACGTCGTCCACCGTGACGATGCCCACGAGGCGGCCTTCCTCGTCCACCACCGGCAAGACGGTGAAGTCGTAGTCCGCCATGAGGCGGGCCACCTCTTCCTGGTCGGTGTCCGTGCGCACGTGGACCACCTTGGGGTTCATGATCTCCCGCACCCGGGTTTTGGGGTCGGCCACGATGAGGTCCCGTAGGGAGAGCACCCCTTTGAGCCGGCCCGCCTCGTCCACCACGTAGAGGTAGTAGATGGTTTCCGCGTCCGGGGCCGCCCGGCGCAGGAAGCGGAGGACCTCCTCCACCGTCATCCCTTCCCGCACCGCCACGTACTCGGGGGTCATGAGGCCGCCCGCCTCGTCCTCCTCGTACTGGGTGAGCTCTTCCACCTCGGCCCGGGTCTTGGGGTCCAGGGCCTCCTTGAGCTTGCGGTAAAGCTCGGGGTCCTCCTCCTCCACCGCCTGGAGGGCGTCCGCCAGGTCGTCCAGGGAAAGTTCCTGCAGAAGCTCCTGGGTGCGCCAGGGGGGCAGGGTTTTGAGGTACTCCGCCTGGGCCTCGGGGGGGAGGTTGGAGAAGACCTCCGCCGCCTTGTCCTTGGGGAGCAGGGTCAGGAGGACGTAGCGATGTTCGCCCTTAAGCTCGTCCCAAAGCTCCAGGAGGTCCTGGGGGTGGACCTCTTCCAGGAGGCTTTTGAGCTTGAGGGTGTCGCCGTCTTCCAGGGCTTGGAGAAGGGGGGAAAGGGTGGTTTCCACAGGCGGCCTCCTTTCTGGCTGAAGGCCGCCTGCGGGCGGCCCTCAGCGCTTAGGACTCGAGGGCAAGGGCCCTAACATAACCTTTTCCAGGGTATTCCCTGGCCTGGGCCCCGTCAACCTCGCCCGCTAGAAATGTAGGAAAAATTGAGGTTGACACGCTCAAGGGCCATGGCCTATCCTGGAGCCCGGCCTGGGGGCCGTGCACACCATGTTTGCCCAGCTAGCGGCGCGCCTACAAGAAGCCATAGACCGGCTCCGGGGCCGGGGCCGGATCACCGAGGAGGACCTGAAGGCCACCCTGCGGGAGATCCGCCGGGCCCTCATGGATGCCGACGTCAACCTGGAGGTGGCCCGGAGCTTCGTGGAGGGGGTGCGGGAAAGGGCTTTGGGCCAAAAGGTCTTGGAAAGCCTCACCCCCGCCGAGGTCATCCTGGCCACGGTGTACGAGGCCCTCAAGGAGGCCCTGGGGGGCGAGGCCAAGCTCCCCGTCCTCAAGGACAAGAACCTCTGGTTCCTGGTGGGGCTTCAGGGCTCGGGCAAGACCACCACCGCCGCCAAGCTCGCCCTTTACTACAAGGGCAAGGGGCGCCGTCCCCTCCTGGTGGCCGCCGACACCCAGCGCCCCGCCGCCCGGGAGCAGCTACGGCTTTTGGGGGAGAAGGTGGGGGTGCCGGTCCTGGAGGTGATGGACGGGGAGTCCCCGGAGTCCATCCGCCGGCGGGTGGAGGAGAAGGCCCGCCTGGAGGCCCGGGACCTGATCTTGGTGGACACCGCCGGCCGCTTGCAGATTGACGAGCCCCTCATGGCCGAGCTTTTCCGCCTCAAGGAGGTCATGCGCCCCGACGAGGTCCTCCTGGTCCTGGACGCCATGACCGGGCAGGAGGCCCTGGGCGTGGCCAAGACCTTTGACGCGCGCATCGGGGTCACGGGCCTCGTCCTCACCAAGCTGGACGGGGACGCCCGGGGTGGGGCGGCGCTTTCCGCGCGGCACGTCACGGGCAAGCCCATCTACTTCGCTGGGGTTTCCGAGCGCCCGGAGGGCCTGGAGCCCTTCTACCCCGAGCGGCTCGCCAGCCGCATCCTGGGCATGGGGGACGTGGCCACCCTGGCGGAGAAGGTGCGGCAGGCGGGCCTCGAGGCGGAAGCCCCCAAGGCCGCCAAAGACCTCACCCTGGAGGACTTCCTCAAGCAACTGCAAAATCTCAAGCGCCTGGGCTCCTTCTCCGAAATCCTGGGCATGCTCCCGGGGATGGGGAAGGCCCTTCAGGGGGTCCAGGTGGACGAAAGGGCCATCAGGCGTCTGGAGGCCATCGTCCTTTCCATGACGCCGGAGGAGCGCAAGGACCCCCGCATCCTGAACGGCTCCCGGCGCAAGCGCATCGCCAAGGGGAGCGGCACCACCGTCCAGGAGGTGAACCGCTTCATCAAGTCTTTTGAGGAAACCAAGGCCCTGATGAAGTCCCTGGAAAAGCGCAAGGGCCGGGGACTCATGGGAATGTTCAGGAGGTAGACGAGGCATGGTTAAGATCAGGCTTTCCCGGTTCGGCTCCAAGCACAACCCCCATTACCGCATCGTGGTCACCGATAGCCGCAGGAAGCGGGACGGGGCGTACATTGAAAAGATCGGCTACTACGACCCCCGCAAGACCACCCCCGACTGGCTCAAGGTGGACGTGGAGCGGGCCAAGTACTGGCTTTCCGTGGGGGCGCAGCCCACGGACACCGCTCGCCGGCTCTTGCGCCAGGCGGGGGTTTTCCGGCAGGAGGTCTAGGCCCTTTCCCTGGCGTTGGGCGGGGCGGGGGCCCCGCCTTCTTCCTTTACCATGGAGGCATGAAGGACCTGGTGGAGTACCTGGCCAAAAGCGTGGTGGACCACCCCGAGGCGGTGCGGGTGCAAGAGCGGCGCACCCGGGAGGGCCTGGTCTACCTGGTGGAGGTGGCGCAGGAGGACAAAGGGCGGCTCATTGGCAAGCAGGGCCGGGTGATAGAGGCCATCCGCACCCTGGTGCGGGCCTACGCCAAGCGCAAGGTGGGGGTGGAGGTGCGCTAAACTAAGAGTATGCGCCTGGTGGAGATCGGTCGCTTTGGCGCCCCCTACGCCCTCCAAGGCGGCCTGAAGTTCCGGGGGGAGCCGGTGGTGGCCCACCTGGAACGGGTGTACGTGGAAGGGCAAGGCTGGCGGGCGGTGGAGGACCTCTACCAGGTGGCGGGGGACGTGGTGGTCCACCTGGCGGGGGTTACCACACGGGAGCTGGCGGAGGCCTTGGTGGGCCTTCGCGTCTACGCCGAGGTGGAGGACCTTCCCCCCTTGGAGGAAGGGCAGTACTACTACTTCGCCCTCATGGGCCTTCCCGTTTTCGTGGGAGGCGTTCAGGTGGGGGAAGTGGTGGACATCCTGGACGCCGGGGCCCAGGACGTCTTGGTGGTGCGGGGGGTGGGGGAGCGGCTTCGCGATCGGGCGGAGCGGCTCATTCCCCTGCAAGCCCCCTATGTGCGGGTGGAGGCGGAAGGGATCCACGTGGAGCCCATCCCCGGCCTCTTTGACTAGCCGTGCGCTACACCCTCATCACCCTTTTCCCCGGGCTCGTCCGGCCATGGCTCCGGGAGTCCCTTATCGGCAAGGCGATAGAGCGGGGGCTCCTATCGGTGGAGGTGGTGGACCTCAGGGCCTTTGGCCTGGGGCGGCACCGGAGCGTGGACGACACCCCCTACGGGGGTGGGGCGGGGATGGTGATCCGGCCTGACGTGGCCGTGGCCGCCATTGAGTCGGTCTTACCTGCCGACGAAATCATCCTCCTGAGCCCGGCGGGGGAGCCATTCACGCAAAAGGTGGCGGAGGAGCTGGCGATTAAGTCCCACGTGGTCCTCCTTTCGGGCCGCTACGAGGGGTTTGACGCCCGGGTGGAGGCCTTCGTCACCCGCACGCTTTCCATCGGGGACTACGTCCTCATGGGGGGGGAGGTGGCGGCCTTGGCGGTGCTGGAGGCCACGGCCCGCCTGATTCCCGGGGTCATCGGCGACCCCAAAAGCCACCGGGAGGACTCCTTTGTGCGGGGTCTTTTGGACTATCCCCAATACACCCGTCCCCCGGAGTTCCAGGGGCTTAGGGTGCCGGAGGTGCTCCTCACCGGCCATCACCAGGAGGTGGAGAGGTGGCGCCGGCGGGAGGCCTTAAGGCGCACCCTACTCCTTAGGCCAGAGCTTTTGCGCCAGGCGAGGCTTGGGGCGTTGGAGGCCGCCTGGCTTGCGGAACTGGACCGGGAGGAATAGACTAGAGGCTGTTGCCCACGAACCCTTGAAGGGTTCCTCTGGGACGGGAGGCCAAGCATGAACCGTGGAGCGCTGCTTAAGGTGGTGGAGTCCCGCTACGCCCGCACCGACCTGCCCGAGTTTCGTCCGGGCGACACCGTGCGGGTGGCCTACCGGGTGAAGGAAGGTAACCGCACCCGTATCCAGAACTTTGAGGGCATCGTCATCAAGGTTAAGCGGAACGGCTACAACTCCAGCTTCACCGTGCGCAAGGTGAGCTACGGGGTAGGGGTGGAGCGCATCTTCCCCATGAACTCTCCCTTGATTGAGAAGGTGGAGATCGTGCAGCGGGGCCGGGCCCGGCGGGCCAAGCTCTACTTCATCCGCGAGCTTTCCGAAAGGGAGATCCGGCGCAAGCTCCGGGCCGACCGCAAGCGCATCGGCCAGGACCAGGAACGGGCCAAGGCCGCCAAGGAGGTGGCCCAGAGCGAGGCTCAGGAGTAAGGGACTTTGCGGCCAGGGGGCGGCTTGGCCGCCCCCTTTCACTTGAGAAAGCCGAGGGACCTTGCCCGCTCTAGCGCCTCCACCCGGTTTTTGGCCAGGAGCTTGCCATAAAGGCTTTCCAGGTGGTCCTTAACCGTGTCGGGGGAGAGGCGGAGGAGGCGGGCTATCTCTTTCACGGATAGTCCTTGGGCCAGGAGGTGGAGCACCTCCCGTTCCCGGGGCGTGAGGGGGGGAAGGTCTGGGGGGGTTAGCTTTTCCTCGCCCCGCGCCACCTTGAGAAGGCGGTGCTTGAGCTCGGGGGCGGAAAGTTCCTTGGAGAAGTAGGCGTCGGCCCCCGCCAGCCAGGCTTCCTTCACCAAGGCGGGCTCCTGATAGGTGGTGAGGAGGGCGAGAAGGCCCCGATAGCCCCGCTCTCTAAGCCGGCGCGTCACTTCCAGCCCGTCCAGGCCGGGAAGCTTGAGGTCCAACAAGACCGCTTCGGGGTTTAGGGTCAGGGTCTTTTCCAAGGCCTCGAGGCCGTCTTGGGCCTCGGCCACCACCACCAGGCCTTGGGCCTCGAGGCCCGCCCTCAGGCCCAGGCGGAAGAGGGGGTGGTCGTCGGCGATGAGGAGCCGCACCTTTCCCAAGACTATACTGGAGGCATGGCCCTCACGCTAAACCGCCTGTCGGAGCTTTCCGGCCGGGCTTCGGAGCACGTGCTTAAGGAGGAAGTGGAGGAAACCGGCCTAGCCCCGGAGGCTATTTTGGCTAAGCTGGCGGAGCGCCTTTCCATCATGCGGGACTCCATCCGCCGGGGCCTCGCCTCCGACGCCCCCAGCGTGGCGGGGATGGTGGGCAAGAACGCCAAGACGCTTTGGGAGGCGGAAGACCCCCTAAAGGACCCCCTATTGAAGCGGGTCCAGGCCTACGCCATGGCGGTGAACGAGGAAAACGCCCGCATGGGGCGCATCGTGGCTGCCCCCACGGCGGGAAGCGCCGGCACCCTCCCCGGGGCCCTTTTGGGGGTGGCGGACCACCTGGGCATTCCCGAGGAGGAGCTCCTCATGCCCCTGGTTCTGGCGGGTGGGGTGGCCAAGATGATCAGTCGGGTCATCCACATCGCCGGGGCCAGCGGGGGGTGCCAGGCGGAGATCGGTGCCTCCGCCGCTATGGCCGCCGCGGCCGTGACGGAGCTTCTTGGCGGAAGCCCGGAGGCTTCAGCCCACGCCGCCGCCCTTGCCCTCCAGAACACCTTGGGCCTGGTCTGCGACCCCGTGGGGGGGTTCGTGGAGGTGCCCTGCGTGATGCGAAATGGCTTCTACGCCGTGCACGCAGTGAGCGCCGCCTCCATGGCCCTGGCGGGGATAAGAAGCGTGATCCCCCCGGACGAGGTGGTCCTGGCCATGGCGGGGATCGGCCGCCTCCTCCCCTTGGAGCTAAAGGAAACGGGCCTTGGGGGCCTGGCCGACACCCCCACGGGGCGGAAGCTGGCGGAAGAAGCCCTAAAGAGGGCCCCTTAGCGGGCGGTCCAACCCAGGTCAATGGGGAAGACCGCGCCCGTGATGGCCCCCGCTTTCTCCGAGGCTAAATAGAGGGCCAAGGCCGCCACCTCCTCGGGTTCAATGAGGCGCTTGACCGCCGCCTGGGCCAGGAAGACCTTTTCCACCACTTCCTCTTCCGGGATGCCCAGGGTGCGGGCCTGGTCGGCCACCTGGTTCTCCACCAAGGGGGTGCGCACGTGGGCGGGGGCGATGGCGTTCACCGTGACAGTAGCAGCGGCGCTTGGCGCACGACGTGTTAGCCCATGTACTGGGAGGCACAACGCCTTTGGCAAGAGGCCTCAGCCGAACTCTAAACGGGCTCCCGGGCCCCTCGGGGCCCGGGAGCTCATCAGGAGCCTAGGCCGCCTTCTTCGTCTCCTTGTGCCTGAGGTTCTTCCAGAAAACCACCAAGGCGCTCACCACGTAGATGGAGCTATAGGTGCCCACGAAGATCCCCACGAAGATGGCCAAGGCGAAGTCCCGGAGGACGCTACCCCCCAGGAAGAGGAGGGCCAGGATGGGCAAAAGGGTGGTGAGGCTCGTCATGAGGGTGCGGGAGAGGGTCTGGTTGATGGAGCGGTTCACCAGCTCCGCGTAGGGCAGGCCCCTAAGGAGCTTCTGGTTTTCCCGAATCCGGTCGGAAACCACAATGGAGTCGTTGATGGAGTAGCCCACCACGGTGAGGAGGGCGGCGATGGTGGGGATGGAGAACTCCAGGTTGAAAAGGCTATACATCCCCGCCACGATGGCCACGTCGTGGGCCACGGCGAGGACGCTCGCCACCCCAAAGGTCCAGTCAAAGCGGAAGGCCACGTAGATGAGGATGAGCCCAAGGCCCACCAGCACCGCCATCACCGCGTTGCGGCGAAGCTCCGAGCCGATGGCGGGCCCCACGGTTTCCGAGGTCAGGACCGTGGCCTTGAGCTCTGAGACCAGAAGCCTTTCCAGCTCCAAGCGCTTAGCGTCGGGAAGGGGCGGGAGCTTGACGGAAAACTCCTTGTGGTCCGCCACGGGGGCCTGCACCTCGGTGATCACCGCCTCCTTGGCGGGGAAGCCCTTTTCCTCCAGGAAGCGCCTTAGGGCGTCCACGCTCACCGCGGGGGCGGCGCGCAGGGTGTAGGCGGTTCCCCCGGTAAAGTCAATGGAGTAGTTGAAGCCCTTGGTGAAGACCACCCCCGCGGCCAAGACCGCCAGGAGCAAGGTGGCTGCGGTGACATATCGGGCAGGGCCCATGAAGTTGAAGCGAGGGTCCACCAGCCACATGGGGGGGCGGATCTCCCGGCGCTCCGCCAACTGCTCCAGGAGGTAGCGGCTAAAGACCAGGTTGGAGAAGACGCTGGCCACCACCCCTATGGCCAGGACCACGGCGAAGCCCCGCACGGGGCCGGTGGCGTATTGGTAAAGGGCCGCTGCTGCCAAGAGGTGGGCGGCGTTCACGTCCAGGATGGTGAGGGTGGAGTGCTTGAAGCCCTCGGGAATGGCCTGGCGAAGCCTCTTTCCTGCCCGGATCTCCTCCTTGATGCGTTCAAAGGAGAGGACGTTCCCGTCCACCGCCGCTCCCAGGGTGAGGACGAGGCCGGCGATGCCGGGCAGGGTCAGGGTGGCCCCAAGCCCCGAGAGGAGGCCGAGGATAAGGGCGGAGGTGTAGAGAAGGCCCAAGGAGGCCACCATGCCGAGGCTTGCCCCGTAGTAGGCGAAGATGAGGAGGAAGATGGCGAGCGTCCCGATAAGGGCTGAGCGGATGCCTGCCTGGATGGCGTCTTGGCCCAAGGTGGGGCCGATGGCCCGGATTTCCGCCACCTTAAGGGGCACGGGCAAGGCACCCGAGCGCAGGACCAGGGCGATTTCGCTGGCCTCCTCCAGGCCCGAAAGGCCTTCGATCACCGCCTGCCCCCCGGTGATGGCTTGGCGGATTACGGGGGCGGTGTAGACCTTGCCGTCCAGGACGATGGCAAGCTGCCTACCCACGTTGGCTCGGGTCACCTCCTCAAACTTCTTGGCCCCTTCCGGGGTGAAGGTGAGGGCCACCTGGGGGCGGCCGAACTGGTCAAAGACCGCCCGGGCGTCCGCCAGATCCGCTCCCGTCAAGAGGGGTGGGCCTAGGTCCTCGGGCTTGATGAGATCCTTCTCCAAATCTTCCCGCTTAAGCCGCGGGTTTTCCCTCAGGGCCTGGTTGATCTGGGCCACGGTGGTGCCGGTGGCCCCTTCCTTAAGGATGCGGAACTCCAGCACCGCCCGCTGGCCGATGAGCTTAAGCGCCCGGTCCTGGTCCGCTTGGGAGAGTCCGGGAAGCTCCACCACGATGCGCTTCTGGCCCTGGATCTGGATTAGGGGTTCCGCCACCCCCAGGGCGTTGATGCGGTTTTCCAGGACGGTGCGGGCCTTTTCCAGGTCATCGGGGGTGGGGTTTTGCACGTCCGCTTCCAGGACGATGCGCAATCCCCCTTTGAGGTCCAGGCCTAGCTTGATCTTGGGTTCGTTTGGGGCCCAAGGCTTCCAGACAAAGAGCAAGGAAAGGAGGAAAAGGGAGAGGTGGAAAAGTCCGTTAAGTAGTTTGCGGTTCATGCCTACTCCTTCAGCCTACGACAAGGCTCCTGTAGCCGGGGGAAGGCCTAGAAGCCCCTAATCTTGGCACCCCCTTCCCGTAAGGCGCCAAGGTGGGGTGGTGGGGCTTAGCCACCTTCCAGCTGGAGCTTCCCGTAAAGGAGGTAGAGGCCTGGCCGGGGAAGGACTTCCCCTAAAGGGGGAAGGGGATGGTGGTGGGTGCGGGACGGGCGGGGCGGGGTGGGTCGGTTGACGCCCCCCCAAAGGGGCGGTGCATAGCCCCCGCCCCGGTCCTCCTTCAGCACCAGCACCGGGCCCTTGGCCAAAAGCCCCGCCTCCCCCTTGCCCGGGGAAGGGGAGAGGGCGAACCCCGGCAAGAGGAGGCCTAGGGCGGCCAGAAGCCTCAGGCCTCGCATGGCTTAGGCGGGCACCTCCACCATCTGGAAGGCCTCTATGATGTCCCCTTCCTGGAAATCGTCAAAGCCCTCGAGGCCCATCCCGCACTCGTACCCCTGGGCCACCTCCCGCACGTCCTCCTTGAAGCGCTTGAGGCTGGCGATGCGGCCCTTCCAGATCTCTTGCCCCTTGCGCAGGACCCTCACCTCGGCGTTCCGAGGGATCTTGCCCTGGGTCACCATGCACCCCGCCACCTGCTTGCCCGTGGGCAGGCGGAAGACGGCGCGCACCTCGGCCCGGCCCAGGACTTCTTCCTTGTATTGGGGCTCCTTCTGCCCCTTGACCATGGCCCGGACCTCGTCAATGAGGTCGTAGATGATGCGGAAGGTTTTGAGGAGGACGCCCTTTTGCTCCGCCGCCTTCTTCACCGAGCCCGGGGGATTGACGCCAAAGGCCAGGATGGCGGCCCCCGCCGTCTGGGCCAGGAGGACGTCCGACTCCGTGGGGGCGCCTACCTGGGCCAGGAGGACGTTGATCTTCACGTCCTCAGTGCTCTCCTTAGCCAGGATGTGCTGGATAGCCTCCAAGGAGCCTTGGGTGTCCGCTCGCAGGATGAGGTTGACCTCCTTTTTGCCCTCCTCCTGCAAGGCCCGCAGGAGGTCGGCCATGGTCTTGGGGCGGCGCTCCTTCTCCGCCTCTTCCCGGGCCCGGCGCTCCTCTTTCCGCTCCTCGGCGATCTCCTTGGCGGCCTCGAGGTCCGGCACCCACTCCACCACGTCCCCGGCGTGGGGGAGTTCCTGGAAGCCCAGAACCTGCACCGCGCTTCCCGGGCCCGCCTCCTTGCGCTGGTTGCCGTCGGCGTCCATCATGGCCCGGATGCGCCCGTAGACCTCCCCGGCCACCACGTAGTCCCCTACGCGGAAGGTGCCTTCTTGGACCAGCATGTTGGCGATGATCCCCGCCTGCTTGTCCAGCTTGGACTCCAGGATCACCCCCTTGGGCTCGGCGTTGGGATCGGCCCGGTAATCCTCCAGCTCGGCCAGGAGCAGGATCATCTCCAAGAGGTCCTGCACCCCCTGCCCCGTCTTGGCGCTGATGGGGACGATGATGGCGTCCCCGCCATATTCCTCGGGGACGAAGCCCCGCTCCATGAGCTGGCGCTTCACCTTTTCGGGGTCCGCCTGGGGCAGGTCCATCTTGTTCAGGGCGAAGATGATTTTCGCCCCGGCGGCCTTGGCGTGGGCGATGGCCTCCTCGGTCTGGGGCATGATGCCGTCGTCCGCGGCGATGACGATGATGGCGATGTCCGCCACCTTGGCCCCCCGTTGCCGGATGGTGGTGAAGGCCTCGTGGCCCGGGGTGTCAATGAAGACCACGGTGCCCTGGGGGGTCTTGACCTCAAAGGCGCCCACGTGCTGGGTGATCCCCCCCGCCTCCTTTTCGGCGATGCGGCTTTTGCGCAGGTAGTCCAGGAGGGTGGTCTTCCCGTGGTCCACGTGGCCCATGATGACCACCACGGGGGGGCGTTTGGGGAGGCTTTTCCTGCGCTCCTCCTCCGCCAGCTTTTCCTGGAGTCCCCGTTGTTCCCGCACCAGCTCCCGCACCGCCTCGGCGTCTTCCTCGCTCAAGGTGGAGGCGTGGGACTTGTAGGGCACCCCCATCTGGTCCAGGAGCTCCAAAAGCTCCTCGTTTTCCATGCCCAGCTCTTTAGCCAGCTGGTAGATGCGTACTTTGGCCATCTTTACCTCCTAAACGGGCCCAAAGGGCTTCGGCAAGCGCCTTAGCCCGGGCCCCGGCGAAGCGCCGGAGCTTCTTTTCCGTCCAGCAGTCCGGGTTGTCGGGGCAGACGTAGGCTCCCCGGCCCGGGAGCTTGCCCGTGGGGTCCAGCTGGAACCCCTCGGGGGTCATGAGGATGCGCAAAAGCTCCCCTTTAGGCCGCCTCCTGCGGCAGGCCACGCACATGCGCAAGGGGACGTGCCGCATCACTCGGAAAGGTCCTTGAAGAGCTTCTCAAACTCCTCCCGGGCTCGGCTTGGGGCCGCCGCTTCCTCCTCCGCCGCCCGGCGAATGGCCTCGTCCAGGTCGGAGATCTCCGCCTCCTCAAAGTGGATGTCGTAGCCGGTGAGCTTGGAGGCCAGGCGCACGTTCTGGCCGCCGGTGCCGATGGCCAGGGAGTGCTGGTCCTTGGTCACCTTCACCCGGGCCTTCTTGGCCTCGGGGTCCAGCTCAATGGAGCCCACCTCGGCGGGGGAGAGGGCGTTGCGGATGAACTCCTTGGGGTCCTTGGACCAAAGGATGATGTCCACCTTTTCCCGGCCCAGCTCCGCGGAAACCGCCTGGATCCGCTGCCCCTTGTGGCCGATGCAGGCCCCGATGGGGTCCACGTTGGGGTTGTGGCTCATCACCGCCACCTTGCTGCGGCGGCCCGGCTCCCGGGCGATGGCCTTGATCTCCACGATGCCTTCGGCGATCTCGGGCACCTCCTGCTTCAGGATGTGCTCCAGCAGCTTCTCGTGGGCCCTGCTCACGATGAGGGAAGGCCCCTTGGCGGAGCGGTCCACCTTCTTCAAGTAGACCTTGAGGCGTTGCCCGGGGTAGTACTTCTCCGTGGGGATCTGCTCGCTTTTGGGCAGGTAGGCCTCGCCCCGGCCCAGCTCCACGAAGACGTTGCCCCGGTTGTCCACCCGGGTCACCACCCCGGTGAGCACCTGGCCCTCCTTGTCCTTGTACTCGTTGTAGATGCGGTTGCGCTCGGACTCCTTGAGGCGCTGGGTGAGGATCTGCCGCAGGTCCTGGATGGCCATGCGGGAAAGCCCCTCGGGGTCAATGGGGAACTCCATCTCGTCCCCCACCTGGACCTCGGGGTCGTACTGGAGGGCCTCGGAAAGGGCGATTTCCTTGTCCGGGTCCTCCACCTTCTCCACCACCTTGCGGACCTCCACCATCTCAATGCGCCCCGTCTGGGGGTCAATGTACACGTCCACCTCGGGGCCCTTGCCGGCGTCCACCTCTTCCTTGCGGTAGCCCTTCTGCCGCTTGATGTAGGCCTTGCGCAGGGCTTCCTTGAAGGCCTCGAGGACCTCCTCGGTGGTGACCCCCCGCTCCAAGGCCAGCTGCTGCATGGCGTCTATGAATTCCCGGTTCATCTCTCCTCCCTGAATCTCGGCTGTTACCTGGGCTCCTCGGGCCACTCGGCAAGGTTGGCGCGGAAGGTGCCGATCTTGAGGCGCTTTTCCTCCGGGCCCACCTGGAAGACCACCTCTTCCCCCTCCACCCTGAGGATCCGCCCCACGAAGCCCTCGGGCCCGGGCACCTTGGCCTTCAGGCCCTGGAAGCGCTCAAAGTGGCGGCGGGTGAAGAGGGGGCGCTTGGGCCCGGGGGACTCCACCAAAAGCCGGTAGCTTCCAGGGATGGGGTCTTCCCGGTCCAAGGCGGCCTCAATGTGGCGGCTTGCCCGTTCCAGGTCGGCCACGGTGATGGGCTTCTCGTCCAGGCGTTCCAGGCGCACCAGGACCTCCCCCGGGGCTTCCCTCACCTCCAGGACCTGGAGGCCCAAGGCCTCCACCGCCTCTTCCACCAACCGCCAAAGGTCCACAGGCACCTCCCCACCTCCCTTCACAAAGGAAGGGTGGGCTTACACCCACCCCCCTCCCTTGGGAGCACTGGGCTCAGTTTACACCCAAGGGGCGCTTGACTACAACCCCTTTAGCCTGGTACACTCAAGGTTGCCGGTCCGAACCCGGCCCATCGTGGGGGTGAACGGTCTCGACGGGGGTCGCCGAGGGCGTGGCTGCGCGCCGAGGTGCGGGTGGCCTCGTAAAAACCCGCAAAAGAATAAAGGCCAACAAGCCTGCTTACGCCCTCGCGGCTTAATGACCGCGACCTCGCCCGGAAGCCCCGCCGGGGGCTCGCCGGAAGCGGGGACACGAAACCCGGCTAGCCGAGGGCAAGGCCCCGTAGCCCGAGGCGAACTTTAACGGGGCTCGCTCCTGGCCGCCCGTCCGCGGGCCAAGCCAGGAGGACATCTAAAGCGCGGACTACGCGCGTAGACGCCCGCCGTAGGGACCTTCGGACGGGGGTTCAACTCCCCCCACCTCCACCAAAGGGGGCGCCCCAAGGGGCGCCCCATCCTTATTGGGTGGCAGAGGACACGCCTACCGGCGGGTCTTGCTAAAGTGAGGGGGGTGCCTTGGGCACCTCCTTCGGGGCGGGGTGGAAGTCCCCACCGGCGGTGAAAGCCCGCGAAGCCCCCTTGGGGCCCGACCCGGTGGAATTCCGGGGCCGACGGTGAAAGTCCGGATGGGAGAAGGAGGGCCGTTTGCGCGAACTGGACGAGCGCTTTCTCCGTAGAGCCTTGCAACTGGCGGAACGGGCCCGCGGCCACACCAGCCCTAACCCTTTGGTGGGGGCGGTGCTGGTGCGGGAAGGCCGGATCGTGGGCGAGGGGTACCACCCCAAGGCGGGGGAGCCCCACGCCGAGGTCTTCGCCCTACGGCAGGCGGGGGAGTTTGCCCGGGGGGCCACGGCCTACGTGACCCTCGAGCCCTGCGACCACTTCGGCCGCACCCCCCCTTGTTCCTTGGCCCTACTGCAGGCGGGGGTGGCCCGGGTGGTGGTGGCGGCGCGGGACGAGAACCCCATCGCCCGGGGGGGGGTGGAGCGGTTAAGGCAAGCCGGCGTCCAGGTGGAGGAGGGCCTTTTGGCGGAGGAGGCCCGCCTCCAAAACGAGGCCTTCTTTACCGGGCAGAGGAAGGGGAGGCCCTTTGTCCTCCTAAAGGCGGCCTTGACCTTGGACGGGAAGGTGGCGGCCCTGTCCGGGGACGCCCGCTACGTTTCCTCCGAGGCGAGCCGCCGGGTGGCCCACGCCTACCGCCAGTGGCTCCCCGCAGTGGCGGTGGGGGTGGGCACCGTGCTCCAAGACGACCCCGCCCTCACCGTGCGCCACCCCGACTTCCGCCCCTTCCCCCACATGCTGGAGCCCCCGCCCCTTCGGGACCCCTTAAAAGTGGTCCTGGACACGGAGGCCCGCACCCCCCCCACCGCCCGCCTCTTCGCCCCGGGCCCTCGAGGCGAGCCCGCCCGGGTCCTGGTCCTGGTGGGCCAAGGCGCCCCCAAGGAGCGGGTCATGGCCTTGGAGCGGGCGGGGGCGCGGGTGGCGGAGCTTCCCCGGGAAGGGGGCCGGGTGAGCCTGGAGGCCGCCTTGGCCTTCTTGTGGGAGGAGGGGATAGACGGGGTCCTCCTGGAGGGGGGGCCGAGGCTCGCCGGGGCCTTCCTCGCCCGGGGCCTGGTGGACAAGGTGGCCCTCTTCCTGGCCCCCAAGCTCCTGGGGGAGGGGAGGGGCCTTTTGGAAGGGGTGGCCGCCTCCAGGGTGGAGGAGGCCCTTCGGCTCCGCTTGGCGCGGCGGGAGTGGCTTGGGGAAGACCTTTGGCTGGAAGGCTACCTGGAGGTGTGAGTGTTCACGGGACTGGTGGAGGAAACTGGCGAGATCGTGCGGGTGGAGGAAGGCCCTTTCCTCCGGGTCCGGGTGGCCGCCCGGGAGGTCCTCACCGATTTGAAGGTGGGGGACTCGGTGGCGGTGGACGGGGTCTGCCTCACCGCGGTGGCGGTGGATGGGGAGGGGTTTTGGGTGGAGCTCGCCCAGGAGACCCTGCGCCGCACCGCCCCCACCTGGCGGGTGGGGCATCGGCCCAACCTGGAAAGGGCCCTAAGGGTGGGGGACCGGCTTGGGGGGCACTTCGTCACCGGGCACGTGGACGGGGTGGCGGAGCTGGTAGGGGTGCGGGAGGCCCCGGGGGCTAAGGACTTCTTCTTCCGTCCCCCTGGGCCCCTCGCCCGGTACATCGCGGAAAAGGGGAGCGTGGCCTTAAATGGCGTTTCCCTCACCGTGGCGGGCCTCGAGGGGGAAGCCTTTTGGGTCACCCTCATCCCCCACACCCTTAAGGTGACCAACCTGGGAAGCCTTCGGGTGGGGGACAAGGTGAACCTGGAGGTGGACCTCATCGCCCGCTACGTGGAGCGGCTTCTTGGGAGGGCGTGATGGAAGGGCTGGCAAGCGTCAAAGAGCTTCTGGAAGAACTCCGAAAGGGCCGCCCGGTGATCCTGGTGGACGACGAGGACCGGGAGAACGAGGGCGACCTCATCATGGCGGCGGAGCACGTGACCCCGGAGTGGGTAAACTTCATGCTTCGGGAGTGCCGGGGCCTCCTTTGCGTGGCCCTCACGGAGGAAAGGGCCAAGGCCCTGGACCTGCCCCTCATGGTGGAGAAGAACCAAGACCCCCAGGGCACCCGCTTCACGGTGAGCGTGGACGCCCGGGGCACCACCACCGGCATCTCCGCCCACGAGCGGGCGGCCACCATAAGGCTTTTGGCCGACCCTGAGGCCACGGCCCAGGACTTCCGCCGCCCGGGGCACATCTTTCCCCTGGTGGCCCGCCCCGGCGGAGTGTTGCGCCGCGCCGGGCACACCGAGGCCACGGTGGACCTCCTGCGCCTCGCCGGGCTCACCCCGGTGGGGAGCCTCATTGAGGTCCTCAAGGAGGACGGCACCATGGCCCGGCTTCCGGACCTGCTCCGCTTCGCCCAAGCGCACGGCCTCAAGGTGGGCACCATCGCCGACCTCATCCGCTACCGCTTGGAGAAGGGGGACCTGTACGTGCGCCGGGAGGCGGAGGCCCTTCTTCCCACCCGCTTCGGGGAGTTCCGCATTCTGGGGTACCGGGACACCCTCACGGGGGAGGAACACGCCGCCTTGGTGATGGGGAGCTGGGAGCCGGAGGAGCCCGTCTTGGTGCGCATGCACTCCGAGTGCCTCACGGGGGACGCCCTCCACTCCCTGCGGTGCGACTGCGGCTTTCAACGGGACCTGGCCCTGGAGCGCATCGCCCAGGAGGGGAAGGGGGTCTTGGTCTACCTGCGCCAGGAGGGGCGGGGGATTGGCCTCATCAACAAGATCCGGGCCTACCACCTTCAGGACCAGGGCCTGGACACGGTGGAGGCCAACCTGGCCCTGGGCTTTCCCCCGGACCTCCGCGACTACGGGGTGGGGGCGCAGATCCTCTATGACCTTGGGGTGCGGAAGATGCGCCTTTTAACCAACAACCCCCGCAAGGTAAAGGCCCTCTCCGGCTTCGGCATAGAGATCGTGGAGCGCCTGCCCTTGCGGGCTGGGGATAACCCCTTCAACGAGCGCTACCTGCAGGCCAAAAAGGAGAAGTTGGGCCACTGGATGGACTAGGATGCCCCGGGGGGTGCTCCTCTTAAGGGTTTCCGTTATCCTCCTGCTCCTCCTTGCCTTCCTAGACCCACGCCTGCCCCTAAGGGGGCGGGTGGCGTACCTTTTGGACTTCTCCCCCTCGGCCCGGGAAGGGGTCTTCGCCCTGGCCCCCAGGCTTCCCAAGGATGGGGTCTACCTGGCCTTCGCCGGGGAGGTGGCCCGGCTTCCCTCGCCCTTGGCCCGGCGGCTGGACCTGGGGGAGGGGACGGACGTGCGCCGGGCCCTGGAGGCGGCTCTCCGCCTGGGGGTGGACCGGGTGGTTCTGGTGTCCGACGGGCTTTTCCCCCCGGTGCCCTCCCCCCTTCCCCTGGACGCCCTTTACGTTCCCCCAAAGCCCTTCGTGGCGGTAAGCCTCCTTCCGCCCCCCTTTCCCCTCCTGGGGGAGACCGTGGGGGTGCGGGTGGTCCTCGAGGCGCCCGTCCCGGCGGCGGCCCGCCTCCTTGTGGAGGGGCCCGGGGGGGTGTGGGAACGGGAGGTGCGGGTGGAGGGGGTGCGGGTCCTCACCTACACCTTTCCCCTCTGGGAAAGGGCGGAGGTGCGGGCGGAGGCGGAGGGCCCTTGGGGGAGGAGCGAGGCCCGGGTGGGGGTGGTGCCCGCTGATCAGGCCCGGGCCCTGGTCCTGGGGGACCCGGCCCTGGCCCGCCGCCTCCGGGCCCAGGGCTTCCAGGTTTCGGAGGGCCCGTTTCGCCTTCCCCTGGAGGCGGACCTGGTGGCGGTGGGCCTCGGGGTCTTGGACCTGCCCGAGGGGGCGCCTGAGGCCCTTCGGGACTACCTGCGGCGGGGCGGGGGCCTCCTCTTCACCGCCACCCCTAGGGGGCTTTTCTTCGGGGGCTGGGACCGGGCCCTGCCCGACGAGCTTCCCCTGAAGCCCCTAGGGCGGCAAGGGGCAGCCTTGGTCCTGGTCCTGGACACCTCGGGGAGCATGGAGGGGGAGAAGCTGGCCCTGGCGGTGGCGGCGGCCTTGGAGCTGGTGAAAAGCGCCGCCCCCGAGGACTACCTGGGGGTGGTGGTCTTCGCCTCGGGACACAGGGTCCTCTTCCCCCCCAGGCCCATGACCGACCGGGCCAAGAAGGAGGCGGAAAGCCTCCTCCTCTCCTTGAGGGCGGGCGGGGGCACCGTGCTCGGCGGGGCCTTCCGGGAGGCGGTGCGGCTTCTAGAGGGGGTGCCCGTGGGGCGCAAGGGGGTTTTGGTCCTCACGGACGGCCTCCTCTCCGACCCCAAGGAGCCCATCTTGGCCCTGGCGGAAAGGGCTGGCCTCGAGGTCTCCGCCATCGCCCTCGGGGCCGACGCCGACGCCCCCTTCCTGGAGGACCTCGCCACACGGGGCGGGGGCCGCTTCTACCGGGCGGCCACGGCCCGGGAGCTTCCCCGCCTTTTCCTCCGGGAGGGGCAGGAGGTCTTCGGGAAGGGGGCGGTGGAGGGGCGGTTTCCCCTGGAGGCCCTTCCCCACCCCCTCACGGAGGGCTTCGCCTTCCCGCCCCTTTCCGTGCTCCTCCCAGCCCGGGCCGAGCCGTGGGCCGAGGTGCTCTTAAAAAGCGGGGAGCGGGTGGTGTTGGCCGTGGGGGAAAGGGGCGAGGGGCGGGTGGCGGCCCTGGCCACGGACCTCTCCCGCTCCTGGCGGGACTTTGAGGAAGCCTCCGCCTTCCTCGGGGGGCTTGCCCGCTACCTCATGGGGGTGGGGCGGGTCCTGGCCCTTCACACCTACCCCGAGGGGGAGGGGGTGCGGGTGGTGGCCTTGGGGCGGCTGGAAGCCCCCAGGCTTTTGGTGGAGGGGATGGAGGTGCCCATGGTGCCCACGGGGGCCCTGCGCTTTGAGGCCCATGTGGAAGCTCCCGGGGTCCTCCTGGACGGCAAGCGGCGCATTCCCCTGGCCCTTCCCCTGCCCGGGGAGTGGACCCC
The DNA here is from genome assembly GCF_022760915.1 of Thermus thalpophilus. Lineage (NCBI taxonomy): Bacteria > Thermotogati > Deinococcota > Deinococci > Thermales > Thermaceae > Thermus > Thermus thalpophilus. The sequence goes on from NZ_JAKTNS010000004.1 coordinate 72,771, forward strand.
TCGGGACGGGGAGGCCACCTTGAGGGCCATGGCGGAGGCGAGCGGGGGAAGGCTTCTTGGCGCGGAAGACCTCGCCCTCCCGCCCAAAAGGCCCCTTCCCCTAAGGCCCTACCTCCTCCTTGCCGCCCTCCTCCTCTTCCTCCTGGAGCGGGTTTGGGAGGCCCGGGTGAGCCGGGCCACACTCCCTTAGGGAAGCCTCCCTTAGCCTGACAGGGAAGGAGGTCAGTATGGACCGCAGGCGGTTTATTGGGGTTTCGGCCGGGCTTCTTATGGCCGGGCTTTCCCCCGCTTGGGGGCAGGGCCGCTCCCCCAAGGGGGTGAACGGGGGCGGGTTTTACCGCTTCGCCCTGGGGCGCATGGCGGTCACCGTCCTCTCCGACGGCCAGTCGGCCCCGGGGCCCCTTCTCCCCAACTGGGGGGCGAACCCCGAGCTCCAGGAAACCTTCCGCCGCACCCTGGAGGAAAACTTCCTCAACCCGGATGCCACCCGCAACAACTTCAACCCCGTTCTCCTGGACCTGGGGGAGGCTAGGCTCTTGGTGGACACGGGCCGAGGGGCGGCGGCGGGGGGGAGGCTGCTGGCCCACCTGGAGCTTGCGGGCTACGCCCCCGAGGACATCACCCACGTCTTCCTCACCCACGGCCACCCCGACCACATCGGGGGGCTGGTGGATGGCCAGGGAAGGCCGGTCTTCCCCCGGGCGGCCCACCTCATGGGCCGGGTGGACCTGGACTACTGGCTCAAAAACCCCACCCCCGCGGTGGAGCGAGCCCTCCTGCCCCTACGGGACCGCATCCGCCCCGTGGAGGACGGGGAGGAGGTCCTGCCCGGGGTGAGGGCCGTGGCCTCCTACGGGCATACCCCGGGGCACATGAGCCTCGAGGCCCTCTCGGAGGGGAAGAAGCTTTTCATCTTCGGCGACGCCGCTGGGCACTACCTCCTCTCCCTGCGCTTCCCCCAGGCCTACCTGGGCTTTGACATGGACAAGGAGCTGGTGGTGCGCACCCGGGCCCGGCTGTTCCAGAAGGTGAGCGAGGAGAAGACCCTCATCACCGCCTACCACTTCCCCTGGCCCGCCGTGGGCCACCTCCGGCGGGAAGGGGAGGGGTACACCTTCGTCCCCGTCTTCTTTGAGTTCTAGGCGGTGTGCAGATTTCACACGGCCCAAAACGGAAGGGGTTTAACCTTAGGCCATGCTTCACTGGGACGACGAGCTGGAGCGCCGGATGCGGGCCGAGTTGGCGCGGCGGGAGGCCTGGGAGAAGCCCTTGAGGGAAGAGATTCACAAACTTCAGCTGGAGGTGTGGCGGCTAAAGCAGTTGGTGCAGCATCTCCAGAAGGACAAGGAAGCTCTCCATTGGCAGGTGCGGGAGTACCTGCTCGGGCAGGCCTTCCCGGAGAAGGAACTCCTTTGGGCCAAAAGGGTGCTGGAGGAGGCCTGGTTGGAACTTAGCCTCATGGGCTCCGAGCGGGCCTCCGAGGTGAGCCAGCTCATCCACCACCTGGAGCGGATTTGGAACGCCCGAAATCCTCGCCGATCAATATCAAAACCGCCTCCCCCCGAACCGTGAGGACGCCCTCGGCGTAGAGCTCGGTGGCCACCACCACCTTCTTGCCCTTGACCTCCATGGGCCTGCCCACCAGGAGGAGCTCGGGGCCTAAGGGGGTGGGCTTCAGGTAGTCCACCTTGAGGCTTGCGGTGACGAAGCGCAAGGGGTGGGCCTCGAGGCTAAGGCCTTCCGCCGCCGCCTTGGCCGCCGCGGCGGTGGCGGTGGAGTGGCAGTCCACCAAGGAGGCGAGAAGCCCCCCGTAGACGAAGCCGGGGATGGCGGTGTGGTGGGGGCTTGGGGTGAAGCGGGTTTCGCCTTCCCCGCGCTCCGCCTGCCAGTACGTCTTGATGTGGAGGCCGTGGGCGTTCAGGTAGCCGCACCCGTAGCAGTGCGCCCACTCCGGAGGGTAGTAGAGCTGGATGGCCTTCATGCGAACCCCTGGGCCCGCCAGCGCTCGGGCACCCTTTGCTTCAGGAAATCCACGATGTCCTGGGTGCTGGTGCCGGGGCCGAAGACCGCCGCCACCCCGAGCTCCTTGAGCTTGGGCACGTCCTCGTCGGGGATGATGCCCCCTCCGAAAAGGAGGATGTCCGAAGCCCCAGCCTCGTCCAAAAGGCGCTTCACCTCGCGGAAGTAGTGCATGTGCGCCCCGGACAGGATGGAGAGCCCGATGGCGTCCACGTCCTCCTGGATGGCGGCGGAGACGATCATCTCGGGGGTTTGGCGAAGCCCGGTGTAGATCACCTCCATCCCCGCGTCCCTAAGGGCCCGGGCCACCACCTTGGCCCCCCGGTCGTGCCCGTCCAGGCCCGGTTTGGCGATGAGTACCCGTATACGCCTGTCCATTCCCTGCATGGCAAGCCTCCTACACGTAAGCGGGCTCCTGGTAGGTGCCGTAGACCTCCCTTAGCACGTCCATCATCTCCCCCAGGGTGCAGTAGGCCAGGGCGCACTCCACGAAGTGGGGCATGGTGTTTTGCCCCTCCACCGCCGCCCGACGCAACCCCGCCAAGGCCTCCTCCACCCGCTTGGGGTCCCGTTCCCGCCGCACCCGGGCCAGGCGCTCCGCTTGCACCCTTTCCACCTCCGGGTCCACCAGCTGGATGGGAACCTTGAGGGGGATCTCGTCCGTGAAGGCGTTCACCCCCACGATGATCCGCTCCTTGCGCTCCACCTCCTGCTGGTAGCGGTAGCTGGCCTCGGCGAGCTCCCTAAGGAAGTACCCCTCCTCAATGGCCCGCACCACGCCGCCCATGCGCCGGATCTCCTCAATGATGGCCATGGCCTGGCGCTCCATCTCGTCGGTGAGCCACTCCACGTAGTAGCTTCCCGCCAAGGGGTCAATGGTGTGGGTGACCCCCGTTTCGTAAGCGATGATCTGCTGGGTCCTTAGGGCGATGGTGGCGCTCTCCTCCGTGGGCAGGGCCAGGGCCTCGTCGTAGGCGTCGGTGTGGAGGCTATTGGTCCCCCCAAGGACCGCCGCCAGAGCCTGGATGGCCACCCGGGCGATGTTGTTCAGGGGTTGCTGGGCGGTGAGGGAGACGCCCGCCGTCTGGGCGTGGGTGCGGAGCATCCAGCTTTGCGGGTTCTTGGCCCCGTAGCGGTGGCGCATCTCCTTGGCCCAGATGCGCCGGGCGGCGCGGAACTTGGCGATCTCCTCAAAGAAGTCGTTGTGGACGTCAAAGAAGAAGCTGATCCTGGGGGCGAACTCGTCCACGTCCAGGCCCCGCTGAATAGCCGCCTCCACGTACGCAAAGCCATCCGCCAGGGTCCAGGCCAGCTCCTGCACGGCGGTGCTCCCCGCCTCCCGGATGTGGTAGCCGGAAACGGAGATGAAGTTCCACTTGGGGACGTTCTTGGGCCCCCACTCAAAGGTGTCAATGACCAGCTTCACGCTGGGCTCGGGAGGGAAGATGAACTCCTTCTGGGCGATGAACTCCTTGAGGATGTCGTTTTGGATGGTCCCCCCGAGCTTCTTCCAGTCGTAGCCCTTCTTCTTGGCCACCGCCAGGTACATGGCCCAGATGGCGTTGGCGGGGCTGTTGATGGTCATGGAGGTGGTGACCTCCTCGAGGTTGATCCCGTCAAAGAGGATCTCCATGTCCGCCAGGCTGGAGACCGCCACCCCGCACTTCCCCACCTCCCCCTTGGCGAGGGGGTGGTCGGAGTCGTACCCCATGAGGGTGGGGAGGTCAAAGGCCACGGAAAGCCCGGTCTGGCCCGCCTTCAGGAGCTTCTTGAAGCGCTCGTTGGTCTGCTCGGCGGTGCCGAAGCCGGCGAACATGCGCATGGTCCAGAGCTTGGACCGGTACATGGAGCCGTAGACCCCGCGGGTGTAGGGGTACTCCCCGGGGTAGCCCCGCTTTTCCTCGTACTCCGGGTCCAGGACCCCGATGTCCTCGGGGGTGTAGAGGGGTTCTGGGGCGATGTCCGAAAGGGTGCGGTGGGCGATGGGCCTTTCGGGCATCTTCTCCAGGCTCTTCCGGTAGGTCTCCCTGAGCCAGTCGTGCTTCTTGCGCATGGGTCCTCCCTTGGGCCATAGTTTACGCTTTTATGCGCCTTTGGAAAAGAGCGTCATGAACCCCTGCCAAAGGGCGGGGGCGCTGGGGGACGGGCCCTTAGTTGCCCAACTCTTTGCGCTCCTTTTCGGGCTCCACGTGGATGGTGACCACCAGGCCGGGGAACTCCTTTTCCAGGGCCCGTTCCAGCTCGTCGCAGAGCCGGTGGGCTTCCTCCACGGTCATGGACCCCGGCACCACCAGGTGGAACTCCAAAAAGGCCCGGTTTCCCGCCTTGCGGGTTTTGAGGTCGTGGACCTCGAGGGCCCTTCCCCCCAAGGCCTCGGCGATGGTTTTTCGGATCCGGCTCACCTCCGCCGGGGAGAGCCCCTCATCCATAAGCCCTCCCACGGACTGGCGCACCAGGCGGAAGCCCATGAGGAGGATGTCCCCCGCCACCAAAAGGGCCAGCAAGGGATCCAGCACCCATAACCCCGTGGCCCACGCAAGGCTTACCCCGGCGAGAACCCCCACGGAGGTGAGCACGTCGGAAAGCACGTGGTAGCCGTCGGCGGTGAGGGCGGGGGAGCGCAGGCGCCTCCCCTGGCGGAGGAGGTGCCAGGCGAGAAGGCCGTTGATCAGGGAGGCCAAGAGGCTGACCAGGAGGCCCGGTCCCAGGTCCCCTAGGGGCCTGGGATGAAGGAGGCGGGGGATGGATTCCTTGGCGATGAGAAAGGCGGCCAGCACCACCAGGACTCCCTCCAGCACCGCGGAGAAGTATTCGGCCTTGCTGTGGCCGAAGGGGTGGGTTTCGTCGGGAGGACGCTGGGCGAAGCGGATGGCCAGGAGGGCGAGAAGCGCCCCGGCCACGTTCACCAGGGACTCGAGGGCGTCCGAGAGCAGGGCCACCGAGCCCGTGAGAAGGTAGGCGAAGGCCTTGATCCCCAAGACGAGGAGGGCGACGACGAGGCTCAACCGGGCGGCGTTTTCGGCCATCTAAACCCCTCCTTCCACCGCCTCCTTCTTGGGCTTGAGGAGGGGGAAGAGGAGGACGTCCCTTAGAGAGGGCTGGTCGGTGAGGAGCATGGCGAGGCGGTCCAAGCCGAGGCCAAGCCCCGCCGCCGGAGGCATCCCGTACTCCAGGGCCAGGAGGAAGTCCTCGTCGGGCTCGGGGGCCTCCTCGTCCCCTTCCCGTCTGCGCCTGGCCTGCTCCAAAAAGCGTTCCCTCTGGTCCAGGGGGTCGTTGAGCTCGGAGTAACAGGGGGCAAGCTCCATCCCCCCGGCGTAGAGGTCCCAGCGCTCCGTGAGCCCGGGCTTTTCCCGATGCCGCTTGGCTAAGGGGCTGATGGCCAGGGGGAAGTCGAAGACGAAGGTGGGGTTCTGGAGTTCGGGCTCCACGTAGATGCCAAAAAGCTTGTCCAGAAGCTTGTAACTGGGAACCTGGGCGAGCTCGGGGTGGTGGGCGTCGGCGAAGATCCTAAGCCTTTCCAGGTCCAAGGGGTCAAAGGGCAGGCCGGCCTTTTCCTTCAAGGCCTCCACGAAGGAGATGCGTCTAAAGGGCGGGGTAAAGTCCAGCACCCGCCCCTGGTAGGGGACCTGGTAGCTGCCGAAGAGGTGGAGGACCAGGCCGGAAAGGAGTTCCTCCACCAGCTTGGCCATGTCCTGGTAGTCGGCGTAGGCCCAGTAGGCCTCCAGCATGGTGAACTCGGGGTTGTGGTTGTGGTCAATCCCCTCGTTGCGGAAGTTGCGGCCGATCTCAAAGACCTTTTCAAAGCCTCCCACCAGAAGCCGCTTGAGGTAGAGCTCCAGGGAGATGCGCAGGTAGAACTCGTGGTCTAGGGCGTTGTGGTAGGTCTTGAAGGGCCTGGCCTCGGCGCCCCCCGTGGTGGGCTGGAGGATGGGGGTTTCCACCTCCAGGAAGCCCCTTTCCTCAAAGAAGCGGCGGATGTAGCGCACCATGGCGGTGCGCCGCCGGAAGACCTCCCGCACCTCGGGGTTCACGATGAGGTCCAGGTAGCGCTGGCGGTAGCGCACCTCCTTGTCCCTTATGCCGTGCCACTTGTCCGGGAGGGGGTGGAGGCTTTTCACCAGGGGGGTCCAGGAGTGGACCTTGACCGTGACCTCCCCCGTTTTGGTGGTGAAGAGGGTGCCCTTCACTCCCAGGATATCCCCCACGTCCAGCTTCTTCAAAAGCTCGTACTGGGGAGTGAGGTCTTTTTGGAAGTAGAGCTGGATCTTTCCGGTTTCGTCCAGGAGGTGGGCGAAGGTGACCTTGCCCATCCGCCTCAGGGCCACGAGGCGCCCCGCCAGGGAGACCTCTTCCGGCCACTCCGTTTCCGGGGGAGCCCCGGTCTTGGCCTTTAGGATTTCCTGGGCGCTGTGGGTTTTGGGGTAGCGGTAAGGGTAGGGGGCGAAGCCCGCCTCCACCAGGGCTTCCAGGTTGAGAAGGCGCTGACGCGTCTGCTCGTTCATGCGTGTACCGCCACCACGCGGAACTCCTTCTTGCCCTTGGGGGTTTCCAGCGCCAGCACGTCCCCCACCCGGTGGCCCAGGAGGGCCCTGCCCATGGGGGAGGCGTCGGAGATCTTCATGGGGGTTTCCAGGACGCTGGCCTCGGCGGGGGAGACCACCTGCACCTCCAGGCGCTCCCCGGTCACGGGGTCTTCCAGCTCCACCACGGAGCCCAGGCCGATGACCTCGGTGGTGGCCTCCTCAAGGATCACCGCCCGGGAAAGGACGTCCTCCAGGGAGTCAATGCGGGCCTCTATGCGGGCCTTCTCCTGCTTGGCCGCCTCGAGGCCAGAGTCGTCGTAATCGTCGGAGGATTCCATGAGCTCTTGCAGGATCTTGGTGGCCTCCTGCAGGCGCTGTCGCTCTTGCTCCAGCTGCTTCATGAGCCGCTCGTAGCCGGCCTTGGTTAGCTTCACCTCGCGCGCCATAGCTCACCTCGTAAGTCATGGAGGCCGGCCAAAGCCGACCTCCTTGGCCCAAGGGCCCCCTTCTCAGGTGAGTATACCGCGAAGGAGGATTTCCCTCAAACGCTCCGGTTCGGCGTGGCTGGCGCAGGAGGCGGTGTCCAGGCAGAGGACCAGGTAGCGCAAATGGGTGTCCTTGCCCCCCACCGGGTGGCGGAAGAAGCCCAAAGCGCTTCCCGAGAGGTGGCGGTGGCAGGCCTCGCACACCTGGGGGCCGTGGGCGGCGCCGGGGAGGGGTTCCAGTTCCAGGCGGAGCTCCGGGGGGCCCTTTTCCAGGATCACCACCCGGCCCTCCGCGTCCCGGTAGTAGAGGATCTCCCCCAAGGGGAGGAGTTCAGGGGAGGTGCCCGGGAAGAGCTCCAGGATCATCTCCCGCTCTTCGTGGTCCATGGCCTTAGCTTAGCCCAAGGCGGGCGAGGAGGGGGGGCAGGAAGAGCCATAGCCCCACGAGGAGGGCGAGGAGGCTGGCCAGGAGGACCGCCGCCGCCGCCGTGTCCTTGGCCCGCTTGGCCAAGGGGTGGTAGACGGGGCTTGCCAGGTCGGTGAGGGCCTCGAGGGCGGTGTTCACGAGCTCCAAGGAGAGGACCAGGGCCACGAGGAGGAGGACGGGCACTGGGTTCACCCCAAGCCAGAGGGCCAAGCCCACCGCCAAAAGGCCCAAGAGGACCTCAATGCGGAAGTTCCGCTGCACCCGCCAGGCGTAGGCCAGGCCCTCCCAGGCGTAGCGAAAGGAGCGCACCACCCCCTTTAGAGGGCGAGGATCCTCTCTTGGACGCGGCGGAACCCTTCCCAATCCTCCTCCTTCTGGTGGTCGTGGCCCAAAAGGTGCCATAGCCCATGGGCCGCCAGGACCAAGACCTCCTCCTCCAGGGGGGCGCCCCGGGTCTCCGCCTGACGCCTGGCGGTGTCCAGGCTGATCCAGATATCCCCCAGGTGGGGAGGGATGAAGGGGTCCCCGGGCTCGTAGTGGGGGAAGGAGAGGACGTCCGTGGCCTCGTCTTCCCCCCACCAGGTGCGCTTGAGCGCCCTAAGGCGGCGGTCCCCGGAGAGGATTACCGTCACCGCCTTGTCCCCCACACCGAGCTCCTCCATGAGGGCGGCGAGGGCGCGGCGGAGCCTGGGCCTAAGGCCCTTGGGGGGACGCTTATTGGCTACGATCTCCACCACGCTCGGCTTCCTCGTACGCCTTGATGATGCGGGCCACCAGGGGGTGGCGCACCACGTCGGATTCCTTGAAGTAGATGAAGGCGATGCCCTCAATCCCCCGGAGGATGCGGGTGGCCTCAATGAGGCCCGACTTTTGGTGCTTGGGCAGGTCAATCTGGGTCACGTCCCCGGTGATGACCATCTTGGAGGAGAAGCCCATGCGGGTGAGGAACATCTTCATCTGCTCCGGGGTGGTGTTTTGCGCCTCGTCCAGGATGATGAAGGCGTCGTTCAGGGTACGCCCTCTCATGAAGGCCAAAGGGGCCACCTCAATGATGCCGGCCTGCAGGTACTGCTCAAAGCGCTCGGCATCGATCATGTCAAAGAGGGCGTCGTATAGGGGCCTGAGGTAGGGGTCCACCTTGGCCTGGATGTCCCCCGGCAAAAAGCCGAGCTTTTCCCCCGCCTCCACCGCCGGCCGGGTGAGGACGATGCGCTTCACCCGCCGCGCCTTGAGGTGGCTCACCGCCATGGCCACCGCCAGATAGGTCTTGCCCGTGCCCGCAGGCCCAATGCCGAAGGTGATGTCGTGCGTGGCGATGGCCTCCACGTAGCGCTTTTGTCCCGGGGTCTTGGGGCGGAGGCGCCCCGGGAGGGCGAGCTCGGTTTCCGGGGTGGTGGCCTGGTAAAGGCCCTCCCCCCCTTGCGCCAGGGCCACCGCCTGTTCCAGGGTGGGCTCGTCCAGCTCGGCCCCTTGCCGAAGGAGGGCCAAGAGGTCCCTTACGACCCGCTCCGCCACCGCCACCGCCTCGGGGTCGCCGGAGAGCTCCACCTGCTCCCCCCGCGCCACGAGCTTGAGCCGGTCGCCAAAGGCCTCCCGGAAAAGGGCCCTTAACTTTTTCAAGTTCCTGTCCGCTTGGCCCAGGAAGGCCAGGGTTTCCTCGGGTTTTAGGGGAACTACAAGCCTTTGGGCTTCTTCAGGATTTCGTGCCATATCACCCCTTTGAGCAAGCTCTCGCGGTCCGTGGTAAGAAGGCGTTTCTTCGCGGGTTTTGCCTTGGCTGCCTCCCCCACCTCCTCGCGGAAGCGGGCTTCCAGGCGCTCCCGTTCGGGGCTTGGGGCCCGTTCCAGGCTTTGCCCTTCCTGGGAAGGAGGGGGGCTTGGGGGGAGGGCGGGTTTGGGCTTCGGCTTGGGTTTGGGCCTGGCCTTGGGTCGGGGAAGGGGCTCGGGCAGGGGCAGGTCCTCGGGGAAGCTTGGGGGGGTGGCGGGGGCGCGCCTCAAGCCCTGCAGGGCGGGGATCACGACGAAGAAGAGGAGGAAAAGGAGGCCCAGAAGGTCGTCCAGGCTCATTCCTCACCCTCGGGTTTGGCGGCGCGGCTGATGGACTCCCGCATGTCCGTGTCCGCCTCAATGTTCTTCAGGCGGTAGTAGTCCATGACCCCCAGGTTGCCCTTGCGCAGGGCCTCCGCCAGGGCCAAGGGCACCTGGGCTTGGGCCTCCACCAGCTTGGCCCGCATGGCCTCCACCAGGGCCCGGTTTTCCTGTTCCGCCGCCACGGCCATGGCCCGGCGCTCCTCCGCCTTGGCCTGGGCGATCTTCTTGTCCGCCTCCGCCTGGTCAATCTGGAGTTGCGCCCCGATGTTCTTGCCCACGTCCACATCGGCGATGTCCACGGAGAGGATCTCAAAGGCGGTGCCGGCGTCCAGGCCCTTTTCCAGGACGGTTTTGGAGATCCGGTCGGGGTTTTCCAGGACCTCCTTGTGGGAGTTGGCGCTGCCGATGGTGGTGACGATGCCTTCCCCCACCCGGGCGATGATGGTTTCCTCCCCGGCCCCGCCCACCAGGCGGTCAATGTTGGCCCGCACCGTGACCCGGGCGGTGGCCAGGAGTTGGATGCCGTCCTTGGCCACGGCGGCCACCATGGGGGTCTGGATCACCTTGGGGTTCACGGAAACCCGCACCGCCTCCAGCACGTCCCGCCCCGCCAGGTCTATGGCCGCCGCCCGGTCAAAGGTGAGCTTGATGCCCGCCTTGTCGGCGGCGATGAGGGCGTCCACCACCCGGTCCACGTTGCCCCCCGCCAGGTAGTGGGCCTCGAGGCGGTCCAACCGCACGTCCAGCCCCGCCTTGGTGGCCTTGATGAGGGGATAGATGATCTTGGCCGGGGGCACCCGCCTCAGGCGCATGGCCACCAGGGTCAAAAGGGGCACCCGCACCCCCGCCGCCCAAGCCGAGATCCAAAGCCCTACCGGGATGAAGCTAAAGAACAAAAAGACGAAGACGAGGACCAGAAAGGCCAGAAAGAGCACGCCGAGTCCTTCCATGCTATTCCTCCAATGGCTCCACCAGCACCGTGGGCCCCCGCACCTCCACCACCCGGATGCTCGTCCCCTTGGGGATGAAGCCGCGGTGGGCCACCACGTCCACCCGCTTAACGCCAAACCGCCCCACGCCCCCCGGGCGGAGGTCGGTGAGGGCGATTCCCACCGAGCCCACCTCCACCACCTCCTCCGTGGCGTGCTCGGCGATGGCGCTCTCCAAGACCAAGGCCCGGGCGGGCCGGGTCCTCGGCAGGTAGCGGAAGACCACCAGAAGGCCAAGCCCCAGGGCGATCACGGCGATGGCGATGACCAATAGGGCGTTTTCCCCGAAGGTGAAGTAGACGGAGGCCAGGATGGACCCCACCCCCAAGGCCCCGGCCAGGCCGAAGCCGGGGAAGAGGAAGGCCTCCGCCAGAAGGAGGGCCACCCCCAGGAAGAAGAGGAGGAGCTCAAAGGCCCCGGAAAGCCCCGCCAGCCACCCCCCGGCGAAGTAGAGGGCCAAGAAGGCCAGGCCCAAGGCCCCCATGACGCCAAACCCCGGGGTGAAAAGCTCCAGGAGGAGGAGAAGAAGCCCTAGGGCGAGGAGGAGCCCCGCCACGGTGGAACTCGTGAGGAAGCGGGCCACCTGCACCCTGGGCCCTGGTTCCAGGTGCTCCACTTCCCGGCTGAAACCCGCTTGGCTGAGGGCTTCCGCCAGGCCTGCCGCCTTGAAGTCCGCCACCTTGAGCTCCACCGCCTTGTCGGCGGAGAGGGTGAGGGGCTCGCCCTTGGCGGCAAGCCCCGGGACCTCCACGCTTGGGTCCACCATGGCCTCGGCCAGCTCCACGGGCCGCCCCCTGGCCTCGGCCACGGCGCGGAACTTGCCCTTGAGGGCGGAAATCACCTTCTGGTCCGCCGCCTGGGGCTGGCCCAGGGGTGGGGCCATCAGGGGCAAAGCGGCCCCGATCTCCGAGCCGGGGAGCATGGCCATCTGGCGGCAGGCGAGGGCGATGAGGGCCCCGGCGGAGAAGGCGTTTTGCACCACGGCCAGGGTGGGAAGGGGGGTTTGCAGGATGCGGTCGGCCATGCGGATGGCGGCGTCCACCCGCCCGCCGGGGGTGTCTATGAGGAAGGCTACCCCGCTCGCCCCTTCCCGCTCCGCCCGGGAGAGGGCCTCTTCCACGAAGACCGCCAAGGCCGGGTCAATCTCCCCCTGGATGGGGATGAGGTAGGTCTTCCCCAGGGCCAGGGGGAGCAGTAAGGCTAGGGCCAAAAGCCTTTTCACCGCCCTCATTCTATACGGGCTTGGCGGGCGGGTGTGGGCTATCCTAAAAAGGATGCTGCGCTTCTCTGTCCTGGGCCACCCCGTGGCCCACTCCCTCTCCCCGGCCATGCACCGCCACGCCCTGGAAAGCCTGGGGCTAAGGGGGAGTTACGAGGCCCTGGACACCCCCTTGGAGGCCTTGCCCCGCCGCTTGGAGGAGGTGCGGCGGGACTTTCGCGGGGTGAACGTCACCATTCCGCTTAAGGAAGCGGCTTTGGGCCTTTTGGACTGGGTTTCGCCGGAGGCCCGCGCCATCGGGGCGGTGAACACGGTGCTGAACCTTCAGGGGCGGCTTTTCGGCTTCAACACCGACGCCCCCGGCTTCCTCGCCGCCTTGGAGGCGGGGGGGATCCCCCTAAAGGGTCCCGCCCTGGTCCTGGGGGCGGGGGGCGCGGGGCGAGGGGTGGCCTGGGCGCTAAAGGAGGCGGGCCTGGAGGTCTGGGTTTGGAACCGAACCCCGGAGCGGGCCGAGGCCTTGGCGGAGGCCTTCGGCCTGAAGGCGGTGCCCCTGGCGTGGGCCAAGAAGGCGAGGCTTCTCGTGAACGCCACCCGGGTGGGCCTGGACGAGCCCGAGGCTTCCCCCCTGCCCCCGGAGTACCTCCCCGAGGAGGGGGCGGCGGTGGACCTGGTCTACCGGCCCCTTTGGACCCGCTTTTTAAAGGAGGCCCAGGCCCGGGGGCTACAGGTGCAGACCGGGCTTCCCATGCTGGCCTGGCAGGGGGCCCTGGCCTTCCACATCTGGACCGGCCTCCTCCCCGACCCCAAGGGGATGGAGGAGGCGGCCTTGAGGGCCTTGGGGGAGCCGTGCGCCTGACCCTGGCTGAACCCGTGGTGTACGAGGAAACCATACAGAAAAGCCGCTTCATCGCCAAGGCGGCCCCGGTGGCATCGGAGGCGGAGGCCCGGGCGTTCTTAGAAAGGAACCAGGAAGAGGCGGCCACCCACAACTGCTTCGCCTACAAAATCGGCCCCCTTTACCGCTTTTCCGATGACGGGGAGCCCGCGGGAACGGCGGGAAAGCCCATCCTCCACGCCCTCGAGGCCCAAGGGCTAGACGGGGTGGTGGTCTTGGTGGTGCGCTACTTCGGGGGTGTAAAGCTGGGGGCCGGGGGATTGGTGCGGGCCTACGGGGGGGTGGCGGCGGAGGCGCTCAGGCGGGGGACGAAGGTGCCCTGGGTGGAGTGGGTGGAGGCCACCTTCCTCGTCCCCTTCCCCGAGCTCGGCCGGGCCTACCCCTTGGTGCGGGACAAGGTGGTGGGGGAAAGCCACGCCCCCGAAGGGGTCCTCCTTCGCCTCCGGCTTCCCAAGGAGGCCCTCCCTTCCCTGGAGGAGGCGCTTCGGGAGGCCACCCGGGGGAAGGCCCGTAGAATGTGAGGGATGCTTCCCCTCTTTGAGCCCAAGGGCCGGGTGCTCCTGGTGGACGGGCACCACCTGGCCTACCGCAATTTCTTCGCCCTAAAAGGGCTCACCACGAGCCGGGGCGAGCCGGTGCAAGGGGTTTACGGCTTCGCCAAAAGCCTCCTCAAGGCGCTCAAGGAGGATGGGGACGTGGTGATCGTGGTCTTTGACGCCAAGGCCCCTTCCTTCCGCCACGAGGCTTACGAGGCCTACAAGGCGGGCCGGGCCCCCACCCCGGAGGACTTTCCCCGGCAGCTCGCCCTCATGAAGGAGCTGGTGGACCTTTTGGGTTTGGAGCGCCTCGAGGTCCCGGGCTTTGAGGCGGACGACGTCCTGGCCACCTTGGCCAAAAAAGCGGAACGGGAAGGCTACGAGGTCCAGATCCTCACCGCCGACCGCGACCTCTTCCAGCTCCTTTCCCCGCGGATCTCCGTCCTCCACCCCGAGGGCCACCGCATCACCCCGGAGTGGCTTTGGGAGAAGTACGGCCTGCGCCCGGAGCAGTGGGTGGACTTCCGCGCCCTGGCCGGCGACCCGTCCGACAACATCCCCGGGGTGAAGGGGATCGGCGAGAAGACCGCCCTTAAGCTCCTTAAGGAGTGGGGAAGCCTGGAAAATCTCCTCAAGAACCTGGACCAGGTGAAGCCCGCCTCCGTGCGGGAGAAGATCCTGGCCCATCTGGAGGACCTGAAGCTTTCCCGGGAGCTTTCCCGGGTGCGCACGGACCTCCCCTTGGAGGTGGACTTCAGAGGTCGGCGGGAGCCGGATTGGGAAGGGCTCAAGGCTTTTCTGGAGCGGCTGGAGTTTGGAAGCCTCCTCCACGAGTTCGGCCTCTTAGAAAGCCCTCTCCCGGCGGAGGAGGCCCCATGGCCCCCCCCGGAAGGGGCCTTCCTGGGCTACCGCCTTTCCCGGCCCGAGCCCATGTGGGCGGAGCTTTTAGCCCTGGCCGCCAGCGCCCAAGGCCGGGTCTACCGGGCGGAGGACCCTCACGGGGCCTTGCGGGGCCTAAAGGAGGTGCGGGGGCTTTTGGCTAAGGACCTCGCCGTCGTGGCCCTGCGGGAGGGCTTGGACCTTCCCCCCACGGACGACCCCATGCTCCTCGCCTACCTCCTGGACCCCTCCAACACCACCCCCGAGGGCGTGGCCCGGCGCTACGGGGGGGAGTGGACGGAGGACGCCGGGGAGCGGGCCCTTCTGGCGGAGCGGCTTCACGCCAACCTCCTTGAGCGCCTCCAGGGCGAGCAAAAGCTCCTTTGGCTCTACGAGGAGGTGGAAAAGCCCCTCTCCCGGGTCCTGGCCCACATGGAGGCCACGGGGGTCAAGCTGGACGTGGCCTACCTGGAGGCCCTTTCCCTGGAGGTGGCGGCGGAGATGCGTCGGCTGGAGGAGGAGGTCTTCCGCCTGGCGGGCCATTCCTTCAACCTGAACTCCCGCGACCAGCTGGAAAGGGTTCTCTTTGACGAGCTCGGGCTTCCCCCCATCGGCAAGACGGAGAAGACGGGAAAGCGCTCCACCAGCGCCGCGGTGCTGGAGGCCCTGCGGGAGGTCCACCCCATCGTGGACAAGATCCTTCAGTACCGGGAGCTGGCCAAGCTCAAGGGTACCTACATTGACCCCCTGCCCGCCTTGGTCCACCCCAAGACGGGGCGGCTCCACACCCGCTTCAACCAGACGGCCACGGCCACGGGCCGCCTTTCCAGCTCCGACCCCAACCTGCAGAACATCCCCGTGCGCACCCCCCTTGGCCAGAAGATCCGCAAGGCCTTCGTGGCGGAGGAGGGCTGGCGCCTGGTGGCCTTGGATTACAGCCAGATTGAGCTTAGGGTCCTCGCCCACCTCTCGGGGGACGAGAACCTCATCCGCGTCTTCCAGGAGGGCCGGGACATCCACACCCAAACGGCCAGCTGGATGTTCGGCCTGTCGGCGGAGGCCATAGACCCCCTCATGCGCCGGGCGGCCAAGACCATCAACTTCGGCGTCCTTTACGGCATGTCCGCCCACCGCCTTTCGCAGGAGCTGGGGATCCCTTACGAGGAGGCGGCGGCCTTCATTCAGCGCTACTTCCAAAGCTACCCCAAGGTGAAGGCCTGGATTGAAAGGACCTTAGAGGAGGGCCGGACCCGGGGCTACGTGGAAACCCTTTTCGGCCGCAGGCGCTACGTGCCCGACCTCAACGCCCGGGTGAAGAGCGTGCGGGAGGCGGCGGAGCGCATGGCCTTCAACATGCCCGTGCAGGGCACCGCCGCCGACCTGATGAAGCTGGCCATGGTGCGGCTTTTCCCGCAACTTAGGGAGGCGGGGGCCAGGATGCTCCTCCAGGTGCACGACGAGCTCCTGCTGGAGGCCCCCAAGGAGCGGGCGGAGGAGGTGGCCGCCTTGGCCAAGGAGGTGATGGAGGGCGTTTGGCCCCTGGCGGTGCCCTTGGAGGTGGAGGTGGGCATCGGGGAGGATTGGCTTGCCGCCAAGGGCTAGAAAAGGGCGTAGGCCGCCATCCCCAGGAGGACGCTAAGCCCCAGGTGGCGGGAAAGCCGCCAGGTGAGGAAGACCACCCACAGGGCGGCCAGGGTCTTGGCCCACAGCCAAGAAGGGGGCGGCCCGAAGGCGGAAACCAAAAAGAGCGCCACCACCAAGGCGGGCCCCGCCTGGCCCGGGGAAGGGCCCCTTTCCCCCAGCCAGGGCAGGTAGCGGAGGAGAAAGGTGCCCAGGGCCAGAACCAGGATGGGGGTCAAGGCCGCCTCCACAAGAAGCCCAAGACCCCCGCCAGGACAAGCCCCCAGGCGGTCTGGCCCAGGAGGTGGAGGGCGAAGGCCAAGAGCCCAGCCCCCAGGGCCACGGGGTTTCGCAAATGGGGCAGGGCGAGGAGCAAAAAGAGGGCGGGCAAGGCGAAGGAAAGGGCCTCCCCCGCCCCGGGAAGCCCCTTGAGCCGCGCGGCGCCGAAGGCGCCCAAGGAGGTTCCCAGGTTCCAGGCCAGGTAAGCGCCGAGGCCCAGGCCCAGGAAAAACCCGGCGCGGGCGGCTTGGGGCAGGCCGGGAAGGGACTTTAAGGCTACGGCGAAGACCTCGTCGGTGAGGAAGAAGGCCAGGAGGGGATGGCCCTTCAGGTAAGGCCTTAGGGCGGGTCCGTAAAAGGCATGGCGCAGGTTGAGGAGAAGGGCCACCCCTGCGGCGAGCCAGGGCGAGGCGCCTTCCGCCAGGAGGCCGAGGAAGGCGAACTGACTCGCCCCGGCGAAGACCAGGAGGGAAAGGAGCTGCACGGCCAAAGGGGCAAGCCCCGCGCCCGTCCCGGCCATGCCGAAGGCCACGGCCACGGGGAAGTAGCCCAAGGCCACGGGCCAGGCGGCGAGGAGCCCCTGGCGCAGGGGGCTTGGCGTGGGCGAGGGAAGAGCGGCCATGGGGGGATTATAAAGAGGATGGGGTATAGTGGGCCGGATGAGGCGCTACTTCGGCACCGACGGGGTGCGGGGGGAGGCGGGGAAGCCCCCCCTTACCCCGGAGTTCGTCCTGAGGCTAGGCCAGGCGGCGGGGGCCTACTTCCGCCGGGAGGCGGAGAGGCCGGTGGTCCTCCTCGCCAAGGACACCCGGGAGTCCTCCGACCTCCTGGAGGCGGCCCTGGCGGCGGGGCTCCTCTCCCAAGGGGTGCGGGTGGAGCACCTGGGGGTGCTTCCCACCCCGGGGGTGGCCCACCTCACGAGGCGGCTTGGGGCCACCGCCGGGGCCATGATCTCGGCGAGCCACAACCCTTACCAGGACAACGGCATCAAGTTCTTCGGCCCCACCGGGGAGAAGCTTCCCGACGAGGCGGAGGAGGCCATAGAGGCCCTTTTGGAGGAAGTCCACCCCACCCGGGGCATCGGCACCGTGGGGGACTTCCGCGAGGCGGAAAGGATGTACCTGGACTTCCTCCTGGAGCACGCCCCGGACCTCTCGGGCCTCAAGGTGGGCTTGGACTTGGCCCACGGGGCCACGTACCGGGTGGGGCCGAAGCTCTTCCAGAGGGCGGGGGCCGAGGTCATGGCTTTCTTCAACACCCCCGATGGCCGCAACATCAACAAGGGGTGCGGCTCCACCCACCCGGAGGCCCTAAGCCGCTTCGTGGTGGAGCTCGGGCTGGACCTGGGGGTGGCCTTTGACGGGGACGGGGACCGGGCCCTCTTCGTGGACCGAAAGGGGCGGCTTTTCCACGGGGACCACGTCCTTTACCTGGCGGCCTTGGCCTTTGGGGAGAAGGGGGTGGTGGGCACGGTAATGAGCAACATGGGCCTCGAGGTGGCCCTGCGGCAAAAGGGCATCGCCTTCCACCGGGCGGCGGTGGGGGACCGCTACGTGCTGGAGATGCTCAAGGAGAAGGACCTCCACCTCGGGGGGGAGCCCTCGGGCCACGTGATCTTCCGCCGCCACCACACCACGGGGGATGGGCTCTTCACCGCCCTCATGGTGCTGAAGGCCCTGAAGGCCATGGGCGGGGACCTGGCCGACTGGTACGAGGCCCTTCCCCTGTACCCCCAGGTCCTCCGCAACGTGAAGGTGACGGACAAGGCCAGGGTGGTGGGCCACCCCCGGCTCCAGGAGGCCTTGACCCAGGTGGAGGCCAGGCTTTTGGGCAAGGGCCGGGTGAACGTGCGCCCCTCCGGCACCGAGCCCTTGGTGCGGGTCATGGTGGAGGCGGAAGAGGGGGCGGAGGGCTTGGCCGAGGAGCTCGCCACCCTGGTCCGGGCCCTGGACCAGGGGTAGGGCGTGGGGCTCGTCCTTGCTTTTTTGGCATCTCCATGCTGGACTAAGGGATGCGCCCGGATGCCCTCTCTTTGGGCGCTAGCCTCCCTTTTGGCAAGCGCCTGGGAAGTAAGCTAAGCGCATGTACGGCAGGGCTCACCTGGAAGAGCGCCTAAAGCGGGTCTTGGCGGAGGCCATCCAGGGCCTCGAGGACCCCAGGCTCTTCCTCCTCACCGTGGAGGCGGTGCGGCTTTCCCCCGACGGGCGGGTCCTCACCATCTACGTGGAGGCCTTCGCCGAGGAGGAAAAGGCCTTGGCCGCTCTGGAGCACGCCAAAAATAGGCTCCTTGCCGCCTTGGCGGGTAGGGTGCGCCTGCGTCGCCTGCCCCGGCTGGAGTTCTTGCCATGGAGACCACGACCCGCCTAAAGGTCCGCTACGCCGAAACCGACCAGATGGGGGTGGTGCACCACTCCGTGTACGCCGTCTACCTGGAGGCGGCGCGGGTGGACTTTTTAGAGGCGGCCGGCCTTCCCTACCACCAGGTGGAGGCCCGGGGCGTTTACTTCCCCGTGGTGGAGCTTGGCCTCACCTTCCGCGCCCCCGCCCGCTTTGGCGAGGTGGTGGAGGTGAGGACCCGGCTTGCGGGCCTAAGCCGGCGCGACCTCCGATTCGTCTACCGGGTGGAGCGGGAAGGCTTCCTCCTGGCGGAAGGCTACACCCGGCACCTCTGCCAGGTGGGGGAGAAGGCGGCGCGGATTCCGGAAGACCTCTACCAAGCCTTGAGTGTGCTACACTTAGGGTAGCATTTTGGGCATGGACCCCTTCACCCTCTTTGAACGCCACATCAACCCTGGGCTCGCTGGGCTTCTCCGCTTCACCGGGCTAGACCGGGTGGAATCCCACGCCGAAGGCCCCTACGTCTGGGACACCACGGGCAAGCGCTACCTGGACTTTTTGGGGCTTTACGGGACCCTGAACCTAGGCCACCGCCACCCCAAGGTGGTGGCGGCGGTGGAGGAGCAGCTTAAGCGCATGCCGATGTCCGTGCGCGTCCTGGTGTCGGAGCCCACCGCCCGCCTGGCCGCCAGGCTCGCCGAGATCACCCCGGAGGGTCTGGAGATGGTCTTCTTCGGCAACTCCGGGGCCGAGGCGGTGGAGGCGGCCATCAAGCTGGCCCGGGCCTACACGGGCAAGCCCGGGATCGTCACCACCCAAGGGGGCTTCCACGGTAAGACCCTGGGGGCGCTTTCCCTCACCCCCAAGCCGGAGTACCAGGACCCCGCCAAGCCCCTCGTGCCCGGGGTCAAGGTGGTCCCCTACGGGGACCTACAAGCCCTGGAGGCGGCCATAGACGAGGACACCGCCGCGGTCATCGTGGAGCCCATCCAGGGGGAAGGGGGGATCCGGGTGCCCCCGGAGGGGTATCTGAGGGGCGTGCGGGAGATCACCCGCACGAAGGGGGTCCTCATGATCGCCGACGAGGTGCAGACGGGCCTCGGCCGCACGGGGAAGCTCTTCGGGGTGGACTGGGAGGGGGTTTCCCCCGACCTCATGACCCTGGCCAAGGCCTTGGGGGGCGGGGTTATGCCCATCGGGGCCTGCGTGGGCCGGCGGGAGGTCTTTGAGGTCTTCAAGCAAAATCCCCTCTACCACTCCTCCACCTTCGGCGGCAACCCCTTGGCGGCGGCGGCGGCCTTGGCGGCCATTGAGGTGACCCTGGAGGAGAACCTGCCGCAAAGGGCCCTGGAGGTGGGAAGCTACCTCATGGAAGGCCTCAAGGCCCTGCAAGGGGCGTTCCCCCACCTCATAGAGGACGTGCGGGGCCGGGGGCTCATGCTCGGGATAGAGTTCACCGACGCCGATATCGGCGCCCTGGTGGTGGCGGAGCTGGCGGAGCGGGGCGTCATCACCGCCTTTGGCCTCAACAACCCCAAGGTGGTGCGCTTGGAACCCCCCCTTATCATTGGCAAGGAACACGTGGACGAGGCCTTATCCGCCCTCTCCGAGAGCCTAAAGGCCACGGAGAAGGCCCTGGAGGGCCTCCTGGGTTAGAATGCGCGAAACGCTCCTGGAGTTTTTCAAAAAGACGGGCAAACCTCACCGCTTGGAAGAGATCCTCAGGCGTTTCGGCCTGGAAAAGCGCGAGGCCAAGGCCTACCTCAAGGCCTTGGTGCGGGAAGGGCTTTTGGAGAAAAGGGGAAGCCAGTACTTTCTCCCCCCCAAGGTGGTGGGCCCCATTAGCCTTCACCGGGACGGGTACGGCTTCGTGCGCTTGCCGGAGAAGGACCTCTTCATCCCCCCTGGGTACACCCTTGACGCCTGGCCCGAGGACGTGGTGGAGGCCCGCCTCATGCCCCCGGGGCGGGACGGGAGGCCCTTTGGCGTGGTGGAGCGGGTGATCAAGCGGGCGCGGGACCGGGTGGTGGGGACCTTGGACTTCCGGCGGGGCTACGCCGTCCTCGTTCCCGACGAGCCGGGCCTGCCCGAGCTTAGGCTTCTTCCCGAGGGGCTAGAGGGCCTCAAGCGGGGTAGCCGCATCGTGGCCCAGGTCCACTACGAGAAGCGCCCTTACGGGACGTTTTTGGAATATCTGGGGGAAGGGGACACCCCGGAAACGGAAACCGAGGCGGTGATCGCCAAGTACGGCCTGCGGGCCGAGTTCCCCGAGGAGGTCTTAAAGGAGGCGGAGGCCATTCCCCTGGAGATCCCCGAGGCGGAGCTTGAAAGGCGGCAGGACTTCCGCGCCCTTCGGGTCTTCACCATAGACGGGGTGGACGCCAAGGACTTTGACGACGCCATCCACATAGAAAGGCTTCCCCGGGGCTACCGGGTGGGCGTCCACATCGCCGACGTTTCCCACTACGTGAAGGAGGGAAGCGCCCTGGACCAGGAGGCCTTCCTTCGGGGAACGAGCGTCTACCTGCCCGGGCGGGTCCTGCCCATGCTTCCCGAGAGGCTTTCCAACGGGGTCTGCTCGTTGAGGCCAGGGGAGGACCGCCTCACCCTTTCCGTCCTCTTTGACCTCACGGAGGACTTAAAGGTGCGAAGGGTCCGCTTCGCCGAGGGGGTGATCCGGAGCGTGGCCCGCCTCACCTACACGGAGGTGGAGGCCTTCGCCGAGGGGTTTGGCCTGCCGGAGGCGCACGCCTTTTTGGCGGAGGACCTCAGGCTTCTCTTGGACCTCACGGGGCGGCTTAGGGAAAAGCGCCTGGCCGCTGGGGCCCTAGACTTTAGCTTTCCCGAGGTGAAGGTGGAGGTGGAAGCGGGCACCCCCCACCTCATCCCCCAGGAGGAGCCCCGGGCGCGGAGCCTCATTGAAGAGCTCATGCTCCTCGCCAACCAAGCCGTGGCGGAGCACCTGGTGAAAAAGGGCCTTCCGGGCCTTTTCCGGGTGCACGAGGAGCCCTTGGAGGAGGCCTACGGCAAGCTCCGCCTGGCCTTGGCCCGGCTTGGGTACGCCTTGCCCGAGGAGGTGTCCTCCCAGGCCTTGCAGCGGGCCTTGCTCCAGGCCAAGGGCCGCCCGGAGGAGCCGGTGGTGGCGAACCTGGTCCTCAGGTCCTTGCGCTTGGCCCGCTACGCCGCGGAGAACCTGGGCCACTTCGGCCTGGCCATGGAGCACTACCTCCACTTCACGAGCCCCATCCGCCGCTATCCCGACCTGGTGGTCCACCGGGTGCTGAAGGCGGCCCTTCGCCGCACCCTCACCCCGGCCAGGAAGGCCCGCTGGCTGGAAACCTTTCCCGCCATCGCCGAGCACGCCTCGGAGATGGAACGGAAGGCGGAGGCGGCGGAAAGGGAACTCACCAAGTACTACATGGCCAAGTGGGCGGAGCTCCATGTGGGGGAGCGCTTTTTGGGCAAGGTGACGGGGGTGGCGAACTTCGGGGCCTTCGTGATGCTGAAGAATGGGGTGGAGGGGCTGGTGCGCCTCGAGGCCCTTGGGCCCTACACCTATAGCGAGGAGGCCCTCGCCCTTGTGGGCCCCAAGGGGAAGCGCATTCGCCTGGCGGACGAGATGGAGGTGGTGATCGCCGCCGCCAACCCCAGGCTTCGGCAGATTGACCTGCTGCCCTACCGGGAAGAGGAGGCCCCCAAGAAGGGGGCTATGGGAAAGGAGGTGGATATGCGCAAAGTGGTAGGACCACCCAAGGAAAAGGCGCGGGACACGCGGCCTGAGCGGGCCACGGTGGAAACGGTGTACTTCGGGGAGTGGGCGCCCAAGGAAGGCCGGGAAGCCCGCCCCCTAGACAGCCGGGCCAGAAGGCGGCGCCGGCGCCGCTAGGGATAGGCCAAGGTGCCCGCCCCCACGGCGCTTAAGGTGGGGGCCTCGAGGTCCAGGCGGTAGGCCAGGACCTCGCCCTTTTTCCCCTGGAGCAAGGGGCTTAGGCTCGCCACCACCTCGGTGGCGTCCACCCGGGTGGGGTTGGCCCCCAGGTGGGCCAGGGCGGCTTGGGGCTCCCCTTGGGCCAGGCGCTCCAAAAAGCCCACATCCCTCCGCCGCGCCTCCTCCGCCAGGGGGCGGGAAAAGGGTGGGTCCCCAAACCTAGGCCCCACGTGGGAGAGGTCCACCGCCAGGGCCAAAAGCCCGGGGTGCTCCGCCAGGACCACCCGGAGCGCCTCCCCCAAGGCCGAAGTCCTCCGCCCCACCAGGAGGGGGATGAAGCGGGCCTTTGGGTAGGTCCCCTTGAGGAAGAAGAGGGGAAGCTCCAGGCTGTGCTCCTCCCGGAAAGCCAGGGGGGTGTTGAAGAGCTCAAAGGGCAGGAGGGCGTCCAGGGCCTGAAGGGCGGGGAGGTCGGGCTCCGCCGGGCCGAAAGGGGTGTGGAAGGGCACGGGGAGGGCGGCGGCCCCTTCCATGAGGGGCCTGTGGGCCACTCCCACCACGTAGACCCTTTCCGGGGGCGGGGTCTTCTCCAGGGCGGCCAGGGCGGCCCCGTAGGCCTCGGGCACCCGGCTCGGCTCCAGGTGGGGAAGGAGGAGCACTTGGGCGGGAGGGGCTTCCCCAAAGAAGCTTGCCCGGAAGGCATCCAAAAAGGCTCGGGCTTCCCTTTCGCCCTGCGGGTAAGAAAGCCCGGCGAGGCGCATGGGCCTTTCCCGCTTGAGCTTTTCCTCCTCCTCCTTGAGCCTCGCTTCCACCTGGGGCGTGAGGAGGAGGCCCGCTTCCTCCAGGGCCTTGGCCAGGTCCTCCAACTCCTTTAGGGGCACGATGACCCCATGGGTCTTGAACACCTCCTCCCGCACCTCCTCCAGGGTCCTGCCCTCCATGAGGGAGAGGAGGAGAAGCCCCCCTTCCGTGAGGGCCAAGGGCTTTTCGTAGACCCCGTAGGGGTCGCGGAGGAGGAAGCCTCCCTCCACGGGGGTGATCTCGGGGGTGCGCAACCTAAGCCGGCCTTCCATGCTCCTTCCAATATAGGAGAAACGCCTCCGCCTCCTCCCGGGTGCCCACCTTTCCCTCCGCCTGGGCCAGGAGGAGGGCCTCGAGGGCCCTCCCCACCTCGGGCCCAGGCTTCAGGCCCAGGAGGGCCATGACCTCCTTTCCCGAGAGGAGGGGCCTCTGCGGCAGGGGCTCCGCCAGGGCTTCTTGGAAGCGCCTTAGGAGTTCCCAAGCCTCCCCCTCCACCCCCTTGGCCCCCAGGCGGTCCGCCGCCATGAGGTAGAGGAGGTGGGGGAGGAGGTCCTGGCGCTTTAGGAGGAAGCGGCGGAGGGCGCCCTTCTCCTCCGGGGGGCGGTCCATGTGGCGGCGCACCAGGGCGCTTGCCTTCTCCTGGACCGCCTTGGGGAAGCGGAGCCAGGCGAGGGCGGCCTTGGCCACCTCCGCCCCCACCTCCGCGTGGCCCAGGAAGCGGTACCGCCCCACCTCGGGATCGTGGCGACGGGTGAGGGGCTTCCCCACGTCATGGTAGAGGGCGGCGAGGCGGGCCTCGAGGGGGGCCTCGGGCCAGAGCCAAAGGAGGTGGGAGAGGACGGAGAGGGTGTGCCGCCAGGCGTCCAGGTGGTGGACGCCCCCCTGGACGAGGCCCAGGAGGAAGAAGAGCTCGGGGAGGTAAACCGCAAGGAGCCCGAGCCGGGCCAGGAGGTCCAGGCCGAAGGCGGCCCAGGGGGAGAGGAGGAGTTTTTCCAGCTCCTCCCGCACCCTTTCCCGCGCCGGGAGGGCCTCGGGATGGGCCTGGAGGTAATGGGCGTGGCGGCTTAGGGCCTCCCGGGTGGCCTGGGGCAGGCCGAGGCCCAGGCTCGCCGCCAGGCGCACCCCCCTTAGGCTCCGCAAGGGGTCCAGGTAGAGGTTTTCCTCCCGCACCGGGACCAAAACCCGCTTCCTTAGGTCCTCCTCCACCCCGGGGAGGCCAAAGACCCTGCCCTCCTTCCAAAGGAGGGCGTTCAGGCGGTAGTCCCGTCGGAGGAGGTCGGCCTCGAGGCCTCCCTCCAAGGGCGTGAAGTCCAGGGTGAGCCCCCCCGCCACCAGGCGGTGGTGGCTCCGGGCGGCATCCAAGGGGAAGAGGCTTCCCCCAAGGCGGCCTTGGGCTTCTTTCGCTGCCCTTTCCGGGTCCAAGGCCACGTAGTCCAGGTCCTTGGGCCTCAGGCCCATAAGGAGGTCCCGCACCGCCCCCCCCACGGGGAAGGCCCCCTCGGGGGTATAAAAGGGGAAGTCCATATGGCGCACCAGGCGAAGCACCCCATCATTATCGGCATTACCGGCAATATCGGGAGCGGCAAAAGCACCGTGGCCCGCCTCCTTAGGGCATGGGGCTACCCCGTCTTGGACCTGGACCTCCTGGCGGAACGGGCCAGGGAGAACAAGAAGGAGGAGCTCAAGCGGCTTTTCCCCGAGGCCTTCCTTGGGGAGGAACTGGACCGGAGGGCCTTGGGCAGGCTCGTCTTCAGCGACCCCGAGCGGTTAAAGGCCCTGGAGGACCTCCTCCACCCCGAGATCCGCCGCCTCCTCGAGGCGGAGCTCGCCCGCCTGGAGGCGCCCTTGGTTTTCCTGGAAATCCCCCTCCTCTTTGAAAAGGGGTGGGAGGCGCGCCTGGACGGCACCCTCCTGGTGGCGGCCCCTTGGGAGGAGCGCCTTAGGCGGGTGGTGGCCCGCTCGGGGCTAAGCCCAGAGGAGGTTTTGGCCCGGGAGCGGGCGCAGATGCCCGAAGCGGAAAAGCGCAGGCGGGCCACCTGGGTGGTGGAGAACGCGGGAAGCCTGGAGGACCTGGAGCGGTCCCTAAGGGGGGTTCTCGCCGACATCCAGGGGCGCTTTGGGGTAAGGTAGGGGCATGCGGGTGGCGCTCATCTCGGGGGCGAGCCGGGGCATTGGCGAGGCCACGGCCCGCCTCCTCCACGCCCAGGGCTACCGGGTGGGGCTTTTCGCCCGGGACGAAGCGAGGCTTTCGGCCTTGGCCCGAGAGCTTGGGGAAGGGGCCTTGCCCCTTCCCGGGGACGTGCGGCGGCTTGGGGACTGGGAAAGGGCGGTGGCCGCTTTGGAGGAGGCCTTCGGCGGGGTTTCTGCCCTCGTCAACAACGCCGGCATCGGCATCCTGAAGCCCCTCGCCGAGCTTTCCGAGGCGGAGGTGCGGGAGGTCTTGGATGTGAACCTCGTGGGGCCCTTTTTGGGCCTCAAGGCCGCCCTTCCCGCCCTCAAGCGCGCGCGGGGCGTGGTGGTGAACGTGGGGAGCCTGGCGGGGAAGAACCCCTTCAAGGGGGGTGCGGCCTATAACGCCAGCAAGTTCGGGCTTCTGGGCCTCATGGGGGCGGCCATGCTGGAGCTCAGGGAAGAGGGGGTGCGGGTGGTGAACGTCCTGCCGGGCTCGGTGGACACGGGCTTCGCCGGGAATACCCCGGGTGCGGCCTGGAAGCTCGCTCCCGAGGACGTGGCAAAGGCCATCCTCTTCGCCCTGGAGATGCCGGAAAGGGCCCTGGTGAGCGAGATAGAGCTTAGGCCCACCCAGCCCCCCGCCAAGGGAGGATAAGCTTAGGGCATGCTGCCTTCCAAGCTTCAAGCGGCCTTGGACCTCATCCGTTCCCTCCCCAAGGAGCTCAAGACCGAGGTCCTCTTGGACTACGCCAAGAAGGTCCCTCCACCCCCCCAGGGGGTGGAGCTGGAGCGGGTGCACGAGTGCCAGACCCCCTTTTTCCTTAAGGCCGAGGTGGAGGGGGGGAAGGTGCGCCTCCACTTCATGGTCCCCGACGAGGCCCCCACGGTGAAGGCCTTCGCCGGGATCCTGAAGGAGGGCCTCGAGGGCGAACCCCCCGAGGCCGTCCTGGCCGTGCCCCCGTCCTTCTACCGGGGGGCGGGGCTTGAGGAGATCCTCACCCCCCTTAGGCTTCGGGGCCTGGAGGCGGCGCTTTTGCGCCTGCAGGAGCAGGTGCGCCGGGCGCTCTGATGCTTTGGGCCTTCCTCCTCGGCTACGCCGTTGGCGGGCTTCCCGTGGCTTACTGGTTTGGGGCCCTGCGGGGGAAGAACCTTCTTGTGGAGGGCTCGGGCAACCCGGGGGCCTTAAACGCTTACCGGGTCTTGGGCCCCGTCCCCGGCCTTTTGGTCCTCCTTCTGGACCTCTTCAAGGGGGTCCTTGCCGTGGCCCTCGGCGAGGGGATCACGGGGAACCCGGTGGGGGGGCTTTTGGGGGGCATGGGGGCGGTGTGGGGGCACGCTTTTTCCCCGTGGCTTCTCTTTCGCGGGGGCAAGGCCATAGCCCCAGGGGTGGGGGTGCTCTTTGCCGTGGACCCCAGGCTCTTCCTGGGGGCCCTTTTGCTCTTCGCCCTGCTTTGGGCCCTAAGCCGAAGGCCCTACCGGGCCGCCTTGGCCGTGGCCCTGGCCTTGCCCCTTCTGGCCGCCTTCTTTGGCAAGACCCCGACCCACCTCCTGTTCGGCCTCGGGGTGGGCCTTCCCGTGGCCTTGCGCCACCTCAAGGACTGGGACCGCTAGTAGGGGAGGGGCCAGGTGCGGAAGTAGTTCCGTATCCGGCCCCACAACCCCACCAAGCCCAGGGGCTCCAGGATGAGGAAAAGGAGGATGAGGAAGCCAAAGGCCACGTTGCGCCAGGCGGCCAAGGTGGCCGCGTACTCCGGCCCCAGGGCCCCCACGAAGCTATTTAGGACTTCGGGGATGAGGAGGACGAAGAAGGCCCCCAAGACCGCCCCCAATACCGTCCCCGCCCCGCCCACGATGACCATGGCCAGGTACTGGATGCTCACGCTCAAGGGGAAGTACTCCGGGGTCACCGCCTTGTAAAGCTGGGCCAAAAGCCCCCCGGCCACCCCGGCGTAAAAGGCGGAAAGGGCGAAGGCGAAAAGCTTCACCCGGGTCAGGTCCACCCCCGCCACCCGGGCGGAGAGGTCGTTGTCCCGCACAGCGTTGAAGGCCCGCCCGGCCCGGGTCATGAGGAGGCGCTTGCCGTAGAAGAAGAGGGGAAGGGCGAAGAGGAGGACCAGGTACCATAGCCTTTCCGGGGTGTCCAGGCTTAGGCCGAGGACCTGGGGCGGGGGCAGGGTCCGGCCCCGGATCCCCCCGGTCACCGCCTCCCAGTTCTTGAACACGTAGTCCGCCAGGAACTGGAAGGCCAAGGTGGCGATGGCTAGATACACCCCCTTGATGCGCAAGGAGGGGAGGGCGAGGACCAGGCCCAAGAGGGCGGCGATAAGGCCACCCAGGAGGATGCCCAAGGGGGCCAAGGGGCCGAAGAGGTGGCTTGCGGCGTAGGCCCCGACCCCCATGAAGGCGGCGTGGCCCAAGGAGATCTGCCCCGCCCCGCCCACCAAGAGGTGGAGGCCCAAGGCGGAAAGGGCCCCGATGGCCACCAGGGTGGCCACGTACATGGGGTAGGGCCCGAGGAGGAAGGGGAGAAGAAGGAGCAAAAGGAGGAAGGCCCAAAGGGCGAGCCGCCCCAGCGGCGTGCTGGCGTAAGCCTCGTCCTCCCGGTAGGTTTCCCGCACCGCCCGGGCGAAGCGGCGGCTATAGGCGTCGGTGAGGCGTTTGGAAAGGGCGTACACCTTAGACCTCCTGGACCTCGAGGACCGCCTCCAGCCGCCCCTCGCCCTCGAGGTAGCGGATGGGGAGGCTCACCTCCACCCGCCCCCCCTCCCCGTAAAGGGCCTGGATCACGGGGGCGTAGCGGCTTTCCACCACCTGGCGGCGCACCTTGCGGGTGCGTGTGATCTCCTCGTCGTCGGGGTGAAGTTCCTTGGGCAAAATGGCGAAGCGCTGGATGCGGAGCTTTTCCGGCAGGGTCCTGTTCACCATGCGGATCTCCTCGGCGATGAGGGCCCGCACCTCGGGGCGCTCCGTGAGGGAGAGGTGGGTGGTGAAGGGGATGCCCCGCCTGCGGGCCCAGTTCTGCACGTTCTCGGGGTCCAGCTCCACCAAGGCGGTCACAAAGGGCTTCCCGTGGCCCAGGACCACGGCCTCGCGGATGTAGGGGGAGTACTTCAGGCGGTTTTCCAGGAACTGTGGGGCGAAGCGGGTGCCGTCCACCAAGGCCCCCACCTCCTTCACCCGCCCCAGGATCACCAGGTGCCCCCGCTCGTCAAAGAAGCCGGCGTCCCCGGTGCGGAAGAAGCCGTCCTCAGTGAAGCTTTCCCGGGTGGCCTCCTCTTGCTTGAAATAGCCCAAAAAGACCTGCGGCCCCCGCACCTGGATTTCGCCCTCCGGGCTTAGGCGCACCTCCGTGCCCGGCAAGGGGGGGCCCACGGTCTCCGGGGGGGCGTCCCCGCTTGTGTGGGCGGTGGTGGCGGCGGCGGTTTCCGACTGGCCGTAAACCTGGCGGATGTCCAGGCCCAGGGCGCGGAAGAAGGTGAAGACCTCGTTTCCCAAAGGCGCCCCCCCGGTGACGGCAATGCGGCAGGCGGCGAGGCCCAGCCGCGCCCTTAGGGGCCTTGCCACCAGGGGATAGAAAAGGGCCCGCTTGAGGTTGAGCCAAAGGCCCACGGGCTCGCCCCTAAACTCCCGGCTCGCCCCTTCCAGCAAGGCGTCCATCCCCACCCGGTAAATAAAGGCCTTCAGGAAGTCCGCGTCCTGCATGCGGCTTTGGATCAGGCTCGCCATGTCCTCCCAAAGCCGGGGAGGGGCCAGGAAGAAATCGGGCTGCACCTCCTTGAGGTCTTCCCGAAGCGTGGTGGGGTCCTCGGGGAAGTGGACCGTGGAGCCCTCCACCAGGCCCTGGACCACGGTGAGCATCTGCTCGCCGATCCAGGGCAAGGGGAGGTAGCTGAAGACCCAGGCCCCCTTCTGGAAGCCCAGGGCCTGGCCCACGGCCTCGTGGCCCGCCAGGAGGTTGCGGTGGGAGAGCATGGCCAGCTTGCTCCGCCCCGTGGTGCCCGAGGTGGGGGCGAGGAGGGCCACCTCCTCCGGGCGGCGCTTCCTTACCGCCTCCTCCCCCAGACGCTTGTCGCCAAAGGCCTGGCTAAAGCGGCGCACCTTGCCGCGGAAGTGGCGGCTCATGCCCGCCTCCTCCCATACCAGGACGAAGTCCACCAGGTGCAGGTGGGGGTAGACTTTGTCCAGCTGCTCCTCGTCGGACACCGCGATGCCCTTGGCCCCGGTGAACTGCAAAAAGTAGCCCACCTCCTCGGGCATGGCGTCGGCGTAGATGCCCATGGGCAAAGCGCCCAGGGCCTGGGCAGCGAGCTCCGCCTCCACCCACTCTGGAGCGTTGTGCCCTAAGATGGCGAGGACCTCGCCTTCCCGGAGGCCCAGGGCGTGGAGCCCCCCCGCCAGGCGCAAGACCTTTTCCCAAAGTTCCCGCCAGGAGGTCTTCTGCCACACCCCAAGCCGCTTCACTCTTAGGGCCGGGGCCTCGGGGCGCTCCTTGGCGTGGCGGTACAGGTGTGCTAAAAGGGTTCCTTCCATGGCACCTCAGGCATGGCCCAAGTAGGCCTCCACCACCTTGGGGTCTTGGCGCACCCCCTCCGGGGGGCCGTAGTAGAGGACCTCCCCGTAGGAGAGGACCAAGACCCGGTCGGAAAGCTCCAGCACCGCCCTCAGGTCGTGCTCCACCCAAAGCAGGGTGACGCCCCACTCCTCCCGGGCGTCCAGGAGGAAGCGGGCCAGGTCTTGCTTCTCCTCCAGGGCAAGCCCCGCCATGGGCTCGTCCAGGAGGAGGAGCTTGGGGCGGCCCGCCAGGGCCCGGGCCACCTCCACCCGCTTTTGGAGACCGTAGGGGAGCATCCCCGCAGGGGCGTGGCGGAAGGGGGCGAGGTGGAGGTAGTCCAGCACCTCCTCCGCCCAGGCCCGAAGCCGCCACTCCCGCTCCGCCCGGGGCAGGCCCAGGGGGTAGGTGGGCGAGGCGAGCTCCGCCCCCAGCTTCACGTTGTCCAGCACGCTCATGCCCCGAAAGATCTCCAGGCCCTGGAAGGTGCGCCCCAGGCCCATGCGGGCCCTTTCTTGGGGGCTTTTCCCCTTCAGGCTTTGCCCGAGGAAGGCCACCTCCCCCTTTTCCGGCTCGTACACCCCGGAAAGGACGTTAAGGAGGGTGGTCTTGCCCGCCCCGTTGGGGCCGATGACGGCAAAGAACTCCCCCTCGTTCACGGCGAACTCCACCCCGGCCAGGGCCTTGACCCCTTTGAAGGAAAGGTGCAGGTTCTTGGCCTCGAGGATCATCCCCATCACACCCACCTCTTCCGCCTGCGGTAGCGGCGGGCTTGGCGGAAGCCCACCTCCTCCTTGCCCAGGTAGAACTCCATCACGTCCTGGTCCTCCTTCGCGGCCCTGGCGTCCCCTTCAAAGACCACCCGGCCCCGCTCCAGGACGTAGACTCGGTCCACGATGTTGAGGGCGGCCCGGGCGTTTTGCTCCACCAAGAGGAGGCTTAGCCCCTTTTCGCGCCGCAGGGCGTCTAGGATGGCCATCACCTCCTCCACCAGCTTGGGGGCGAGGCCCAAGGAAGGCTCATCCACCACCAAGAGCTTCGGCCGGGTGAGGAGGGCCATGCCCAGAAGGAGCATCTGCTGCTCCCCCCCGGAAAGGTAGCCCGCCTGCTCGTGGCGGCGCTCGTAAAGGCGGGGAAAGCGGGCGAAGACCTCCTCCATCCCCTCCTTGAGCTCCTTGGGGCTTAGGCGGTGGCCTGCCGCCACCAGGTTCTCCACCGGGGTGAGGTAGCGAAAAAGGGGCCTTCCTTCCAAGACGGCGGTGAGGCCCATGCGGGAAAGGCGCACGGGGTCCAGGTGGGTGGTGTCCTGGCCCAGGAAGCGGATGTGCCCGTCCAGCACCCGTCCCTCAAACTTGGGGAGAAGCCCGGCCACGGCCCGCACCAAGGAGCTCTTCCCGGCCCCGTTGGGGCCCAAGAGGGCCACCGCTTCCTTCGCCCCCACCTCCAGGGAAACCCCGTCCAGGGCCAGGATCACCCCGCGGTAGACCACCTTGAGGTTCTCCACGGAAAGCATCACACCCTCTCAATCTGCCGCTCGCCCAAAAGCCCATAGGGCCGGACCAGGAGGACCAAAAGCACCACCAAGAAGGGCAGCGCCTCGGTGAAGCCGGGGAGGAGGGGCTCCAGGTAGCGCTGGGATAGGGCCTCCAACACCCCGAGCAAAAACCCGGCCAAAAGCGCCCCGCCCACGGAGTCCAGCCCCCCCAGGATGGCCACGGGGAAGACCTTCATGCCGAAAAAGACCAGATTATGCCCCACCCCGCTCGCCACCGCCAAAAGCGCCCCGGCCAAGGTGGCCAAGAGGGCGGAAACCCCCCAGACCCCGGCCAGGACCCGGGCGGTGGGGATGCCCAGGGCCAAGGCGGCCACCTCCCGCTCCGAGATGGCCCGCACCAGGACGCCGTACTTGCTCCGCCTAAGGAGCCAAAGGAGGCCGAGGCCTAAGGGGAGGGCCAGGAGGAGGTTCCAGACCGCCCGGGAGGAAACGAATACCTCCCCCGCATGGAAGCCCAGGTCGGGGAGGCTTCCCGAGAGGTACTTGAGGTCCGGCCCCCAAAGGAGCTGCACCGCGCCGTCCAGGGCCGCCGCTAGGCCGATGGTGGCCATGATCACCGCCACCACGTTCCTTCCCAAGAGGGGGCGCACGAAGCCCCGCTCCACCAGCACGCCGAAGAGGAAGGCGAAGGGCAAGGCAGCCAGGATGGCAAGCCCTAGGGGCAGGAATAGGGCGAAGGTGTAGGTGAGGTAGGCCCCCACCAGGAGAAACTCCCCAATGGCGAAGTTGACCACGCTGGTGGCCCGGTAGACCAAGACGAAGCCCAGGGCCAACAGGCCGTAGAGGGCGCCGTTGGCCAGGCCGCCGATGAGGTAGGGCAGGAGGTCGGACACAGCTCCTCCAAGAAGGCGGGCCCAAAAGGGTGCGGGCCTTTAGGCCAGCTTGATCCAGTCGGTGATGGCGTTAAAGCGCCCGTCCCGGGTGCTTGCCCGGTAGAGCTTGGTGTAGGGCAGGCGGTGGTTCACGAACTGGTAGGTCCGCTGCAGGCCCAAGCCGTTATAGTCCCCAAGCTTTTCCAGGTACTCCACCACCCCAGCCCGGGTGAGCTTCCCCGCAGCCGCTGCCCGGCGCATGGCCTCCGCCACCGCCAACGCCACGGCCAGGCTGCCCATATAGTAGGTGGGGCGGTAAGAGGTGTCCCGCCCCTTTCGCTGGCGGAACTTGCGCATTTCCTCCACTGCGGGCACCAGGGTGTCGTACCAGTAGGCGTTGTGGTAGGTGACGGTGAAGCCCTCCGCCGCCGGACCCGCCCGCTGGATGAGGGCGAGCTCCGCCGAGTAGTAGGTGCCCATGAAGCGGGCCTGCAGGCCCTGCTCCCGGGCGGTGCGCAGGATGAGGGGTTCGGCGGAAAGGGCGTAGCCCTGGAGGATCACGTGGTCGGGGTTGGCCCGGCGCAGGTTCAGGACCACGGGGGTGGCGTCGGTGAAGGCGGCGGGGGTCACCTCCTCGTGCACCACCTCCATGCCCAAGGCCTTGGCCCGCTCCTTCACGTAGGGGATGGGGTCGCGCCCGAACTCCGTGTTGGAGTAGACCAGGGCGATGCGGGCCCGGGCCTTCTCCAGGCGGATTTGGCGCAAGAGCGCTTCCATCATGTCGTTGTAGGTGGGGCCGAAGACGAAGATGGTGGGGTAGGTCTTGGGGTCGGCGAGCTCGTTGGCGAAGCTGGTGGCGGAGTAGGGGAGGCCTAGGCGGGCGATCTCGGGGGCCAAGGCCTTGGAGAGCCCGGTGGAATCCCCGTAGACGAAGAGGAGCTCCTCGGGCCGCTCCCGGGAGAGGACGCGGTTGAAGGCGGCGGTGCCCTTGGCCACGTCGTAGCCCGTGTCCTCCACGATGAGCTCCAGCCTGCGGCCCCCGATGCCGCCCAGGACCTCGTTCACGTAGTCCACCCCGTCCACGAAGCCTTCCCGCCCGGCGTTGCCGGCGAAGGCGAAAGGCCCCGTGAGGGGCAAGAGGGTGGCGAGCTTCACCGGCCTGGCCTGGGCCAGGGCGATGTAGGGCATGCCCAGGGCCGCCAAAGAACCCACACCGACTTTCCGCAAAAACTCCCTGCGCTTCATGTTCGCCTCCTTCCCGCTTTGTTTGCGGTCAAGATAACACGGGGCCCAGGCCACGTCAACCGAGGCGGGGCTTGCCTTGCAAAGGTCAGGAGGACGGGTGTATATCTCTCTCCTGATGGGCA
>NZ_JAKTNS010000050.1:0-10668 GCF_022760915.1 Thermus thalpophilus
ACGTGGGCGCAGGTCCATCCTAAAGGGGTGGTCCCACGTTTTGACGTGTACTGAGCCCGTACTTTCTTGACAACGCACAAAGGCGACGCTATAATTAGTTTGGGTCGGGAAATAAAGAAAACCTTCCCAAACTCCAGCCTCCTTCCCGGCTCTATGGGAGGTGCGGTATGTGGAAGCGGTGGTTTGGTGTTCTGGTTCTGCTAGTCTTGGCAGCGGGAGCTTGGGCACAACAACGCCCCCTTGTGGTAGGGGTAAGTTGGGCCAACTTCCAGGAAGAGCGTTGGCGTCGGGATGAGGCTGCGATCAAAGAGCAGTTGGCGCGGATGGGTGCTCAATACGTTAGCACCGATGCGCAGAGCTCGGCGGAAAAGCAACTTAACGATGTGGATAGCCTTATTTCCCGGGGAGTGAACGCCCTCATCATCTTGGCTTGGGATAAAGACGCAATTCTCCCTGCGGTTCAGAAGGCGCATGCGGCTGGGATCCCGGTGGTGGCGTACGACCGGCTCATTGCGGACCCTTACGCTTTCTATATCTCGTTTGACAATGTGGAGGTGGGTAGGCAACAAGCCCGGGCTGTTTACCAGGTGCGACCCAGAGGGAATTATGTCTTCATCCTAGGCTCGCCTACAGACCCCAACTCTGACCTTCTCCACCAAGGACAGCTGGAAATTCTGCAACCTGCTATCAGTAGGGGAGAGATTCGCGTGGTAGGTAAGCAATACACGGAAGGTTGGCGTCCAGAAGTGGCTCAACGAAACATGGAGCAAATTCTGGCAGCTAACCGCAACCAGGTGGATGCGGTGGTGGCCTCCAACGACGGTACCGCAGGAGGCGTCATTGCTGCCTTGGCTTCCGTGGGGTTGGCGGGAAGGGTTCCGGTTTCTGGCCAAGATGGTGATTGGCCCGCATTGAACCGGGTGGCCCGGGGATTGCAAACGGTAAGCGTTTGGAAGGATGCCCGAGAGCTCGGACGTCGGGCTGCTGAGATTGCCGTTCTCTTAGCCCGTGGAACTCGCCCCGAGCAGATACAGGGTGTACAGAGGTTCCGGGTGCCTGGGGATCCTCGAGGAACCGTTGTGAACGCTGTGCTACTACGACCCATTCCCATTACTCGGGATAATCTCCATATTGTCCTCGAGGCCGGTTGGATTACCAAGGAAGCCCTCTGTCAAGGGGTGAGCGGGCCTCAGGCTCCCGCCGCCTGTCGCTAGCCTAACTGGGGCCCAGGGGATATGTCCCCTGGGCCCTTTTGGAGAAATGCTATGGAGATGATGCGTCCTTCAGCGAGAGGTTCCCGTTCGGGGATGGGCATCCACTCCCAGAACCTTTTCCTCCTCTTTGTGTTGGGGGTCCTCTGGGGCGCCTTCCACCTGATGACCTTGGGCCAACCTGGGAAGTTTCTGAGCCCCCAAAACCTCTGGAACCTTTCCGTGCAAACCGCCGTGGTGGCCATCCTCGTGGGGGGCATGGTTTTGGTCATCGTGGCTCGGCAGATTGACCTTAGCGTGGGGTCACTTTTAGGGTTCACAGGGATGACCATGGCCCTTTTGCAGGCGGTACCTCCCATCGGCCAAGGGTGGCCCTGGTCCCTGGCGCTTTTGGTGGGCCTGGCGTTGGGGACCGGAGCCGGTCTTCTCCAAGGGTACCTTATTGCCTATCTCGGGGCCCCTTCGTTCATCGTCACCATGGCGGGGCTTCTCATTTTCCGCAACGCCGCTTACCTCATCGCCGAGGGTAGGACTGTAGGCCCCCTCCAAGACAGCTTCCTCATCCTGGGCGGGGGGCTTCAAGGCTCCCTTGGACCCTTTTGGTCCGGGATCGTAACCCTCTCCGCCTTGGCTTATACCCTCTGGGTCGTGTGGCGGGGAAGATGGCTTAGGCAACGTCATGGCCTCGCTGTGCGCGCCCTCTGGGTGGATGGTGCCGTGACCATTTTCCTGGTGGCGGTTTTCGGAGGTTTTCTCTGGGTGATGAACAGTTTTCCCCACCCCGTTACGGGCCAAGGTCGGGGAATTCCTGTGCCGGTGCTCATCGCCTTGGGAGTTTTGGTTTTCCTCCACTGGCTGTCCCAGCGCACCCGTTTTGGGCGATACGTTTACGCCATTGGCGGTAACCCCGAGGCGGCCCTCTTGGCGGGGATTCCCGTGCGCCGCGTCCAGGTTTTGGTCTTTGGCTTAATGGGCTTTCTCGCTGCGTTGGCTGGTGCGGTCCAGGCTGCACGGCTTGGGTTTGTTCCCACGGGCATGGGAACTCTTTTGGAACTCTACGTCATCGCGGCCGCTGTGGTGGGGGGCACCTCGTTAGCCGGTGGGAGCGGGACCATCCTCGGAGCGGCTTTGGGAGCACTTATCATGTCCAGCCTGCAAAACGGCTTGGTACTGATGGGAGTGCCCACGGAGTGGCAAAACCTGATCCTAGGTATGGTTTTGGTGGCAGCAGCAGTGTGGAACGCTCGTTTTCACCGGAGGCGTACATGAGCTTGCCTGTGCTACGCGCAGAAAACGTCTCGCTACGTTTTGGCGGGCTCCAAGCTCTGGATAACGTTTCCTTTGATCTTTACGAGGGGGAAATCCATAGCTTGGTGGGCCACAATGGGGCGGGGAAAACCACCTTTATCCGGGTCCTCGCTGGAGTCTATGCTCCACAAGAGGGGAGAATTCTCCTAAGGGTGGGCCAGGAACTGGAAGAGGTGCGCTTTGCCTCCCCACGGGATGCGCAGCGCCTGGGCATTGAAACGATCCACCAGAACCTGGCCTTGGCCGACAACCTGGATGCTGTAGCTAACGTGTTTTTGGGGCGGGAACGGGTCTACCGCCTTTCCCTTGACGAGGAAGCCATGGAAGCTGAGGCCCGCAAGGTTGTGGAGCGGGTAGGAGCTAGGCTTCCCTCCCTTAGGGTTCCCGTGCATCGGCTTTCGGGTGGTCAGCGTCAGGCGGTGGCCATCGCCCGAGCCCTGCTCTTTCGGGCCCGGGTACTTATCATGGACGAACCCACAGCCGCTTTGGGTCCTGGGGAGACGGCTCGGGTGAAAGCGCTTATCCGCACCCTTCGGGACGAAGGATTGGGCATCATCCTTATCAGCCACGATCTCCACGACGTCTTTGACCTAAGCGACCGGATCACGGTGATGAAAGGAGGAAGGGTGGTGGGAACCGTACGAGCGCAGGAGAGCACGCAGGAAGAGGTATTAGGGATGATTCTGGCGGGAGAGCTCAGGAGGTAGGCCGGGGTTTGGCAAAATGCGAGACAGTATGCTCAACGCGTATGAGGTCCCTAAAGGTGGAACGCGGCAGCTTCGCCGTTGGCACAAAGCCCGAATTCTAGACTTGTTGCGCAAAGAGCCTGGCCTCTCTCGGAGTGACCTGGCAAAGCAGTTGGAGCTCTCCCCTTCTGCCGTTACCGAAAGCGTGGCCGAACTTCTGGAAGAAGGGCTCATCTTGGAGCGGCCCCTTCCTCCACAGGGCCAGGGCCGGCCCTCCATTGCCCTCGAGGTGGAGGGGGAAAAGAACGTGGTGCTGGCCTGGGAAATAGATGTGGACCGCATGGCGGTAGCCCTTATGAGTCTGGCGGGTGCGGTGCGGGCCAAGACCCTTCTTCCTCCGGCACCGAAGGACCCCCATGAGGCCCTCCGCCTCTTAGCAGAAGCAGCGAAATCCTTGATTGCCGAAAAGCGGATTCTTGGCGTGGGTGTCACGGTGCCGGGCCTTGTGGAGCCCGAAGAGGGGCACTTGACCCTGGCGCCCAACCTGGGCTGGCAGGACCTGGCCCTGGGGGAGATGGTACGGGAAACCCTGGTGGACCTCGGGCTCCTCGAGGTCCCCCTGGTGGTGGAAAACGAAGCGAATGCCGCCGCCTACGGCCTTTACGCCTTGGGTGGATGGGAGGTGGATCACTGCGTGTACCTGAACCTAGGCGTAGGCGTGGGGGGCGGGGTAGTGGTGGACCGTAAGGTTTACCATGGGGGTCGCTTTCACGCAGGGGAAGTAGGGCACATTCCCCTGAACCCGGAAGGCCCTACTTGCGGGTGCGGC
The DNA here is from genome assembly GCF_022760915.1 of Thermus thalpophilus. NCBI lineage: Bacteria > Thermotogati > Deinococcota > Deinococci > Thermales > Thermaceae > Thermus > Thermus thalpophilus. The sequence continues at coordinate 4,035 of NZ_JAKTNS010000050.1, forward strand.
AAACGGGGGTGTGCCGAGGTCTACCTGAGTTTTCGTAGGTGGAAGGCGCACCCTTCTGAGAAACGCTTGTACGACATGGCGGAAAAGCTCGCCCACCTTTGCGCCATCGTCCTGAGCACCCTAGACCCGGCCCTGATCGTCCTGGGGGGACCCTTGGTGGAAGCTACAGGGGAGGCCCTCCTTCGGGAGGTGCGGGCAAGGTTACCTCGCTACGCCTTGCGGGTTCATAGCAAAGACCAGGTGGTGCTTTCCCCGTTTGGGCGTGAAGCTGCCCTTTTGGGGGCGGGCGCTTTGGCGGCCGCCTACTTCATAGAACAGATGGCTTTCGCGGAGGTGGTGTAGGTGTACGAACCTAAGCCGGAACACAAGTTTACCTTTGGCCTCTGGACGGTGGGCAATGTGGGCCGGGATCCTTTTGGGGACGCTGTGCGGGAGAAGCTTGACCCGGTATATGTGGTTCATAAATTGGCGGAACTGGGCGTTTACGGGGTGAACCTCCACGATGAAGATTTGATCCCCAGGGGTACGCCTCCTCGGGAGCGCGACCAGATCGTTCGTCGGTTTAAGAGGGCCATCGAGGAAACCGGCTTGAGGGTGCCCATGGTCACCGCCAACCTTTTCTCCGATCCGGCCTTCAAAGACGGCGCTTTGACAAGCCCAGACCCCTGGGTTAGGGCCTACGCCCTACGCAAAAGCCTGGAAACCATGGACTTGGGGGCAGAGTTGGGGGCGGAGATCTACGTGGTTTGGCCGGGCAGGGAGGGGGCGGAGGTGGAGGCCACGGGCAAGAGCCGCCACGTTTGGGCGTGGGTGCGGGAAGCTCTGAACTACATGGTGGCTTACGCCGAGGACCAGGGTTATGGGTACCGCTTTGCCCTGGAGCCTAAACCCAACGAGCCCAGGGGCGATATCTACTTCGCCACCGTGGGCAGTATGTTGGCCTTCATCTACACCCTGGACCGTCCCGAACGCTTTGGCCTCAACCCCGAGTTCGCCCACGAAACCATGGCAGGGCTCAACTTCGTCCACGCTGTGGCCCAGGTCCTCGAGGCCGGCAAACTTTTCCATATAGACCTCAACGACCAGCGCATGAGCCGCTTTGACCAGGATCTGCGCTTTGGAGCGGAGAACCTAAAGGCCGCCTTCTTCTTGGTGGATCTTTTGGAGCATTCCGGCTACCAAGGACCGCGGCATTTTGACGCACACGCTCTGAGGACGGAGGATGAGGACGGGGTCTGGGCCTTCGCTAGGGGATGTATGCGCACCTATTTAATCCTCAAGGAGAAAGCCCACGCCTTCCGCCAGGATCCAGAAGTTCAGGCGCTGCTTGCGGAGTATTACCGGGGTGACGACAAGGCCCTAGCGCTCCTGGGCTCTTACAGCCGGGCAAAGGCTGAGGCCCTAAAGCGCGCGGATATCCCCTTAGACGCCTTGCGGCGCCGCGGGTACGCTCTGGAGCGGTTGGATCAGCTGGCGGTGGAGCACCTCTTGGGGGTGCGCGGATGAAGGTGGTTTTGGGGCTGGACCTGGGCACGAGCGGCCTCAAAGGGGTGGCTTTGGACCCCAGGGGCCAGAAGCTCGCTGAGGCCCGGGCTCCTTACCCCTTGCACGTCCCAAGGCCCGGGTGGACCGAGCAGGACCCCAATGACTGGGCGAGGGCTTTGCGGGAGGTTCTCCTGGCCCTCACCGTCCAGCTCTCCCAGGGGGAGGTGGTGGCCATTGGGCTTTCTGGCCAGATGCACGGGGCGGTCTTCCTAGATCGTGAAGGCCAGCCCTTGCTTCCCGCTCCCCTTTGGAACGACCAACGCACCGCCGAGGAGGTCCGGTGGATAGAGGAGGTGGTTCCGCGCCCCGAGCTCATCCGGCGCACGGGCAACCCAGCTATCACCGGGTTCCAACTTCCCAAGATCCTTTGGTTGCGACGCCAACACCCCGACCTTTTCCGCCGGGTCTATAAGGTGTTGTTGCCTAAGGATTACCTGGGCTATCTCCTTACTGGAAGCCTGGCCACGGAGTACTCCGACGCTTCTGGGGTAGGGGCCATGGCCATCCGGGAAAAGGTCTGGGACGAAGATCTCCTCGGTGCTCTAGGCTTGTCCTCCGCCCTTTTTCCGGAACTAGGGGAAAGCCACCGCGTGGTGGGCGGCTTGCGCCCGGAGTGGGCTTCGGTGGCGGGGCTAAAAGCCGGTACCCCGGTGGTGGCGGGGGCGGGGGATAACGCCGCTGCCGCTATCGGTCTGGGCGTTTCCCGGTACCGTCAAGGGGTTGGGAGCCTTTCCTTGGGTACCAGCGGGGTGATCTTCCTTCCTCTGGAGGAACCCATGGCTGATCCTGAAGGCCGGATCCACCTCTTCTGCCACGCCGATGGGGCCTATCACCTCCTGGGAGTGACCCTGAGCGCCGCGGGGAGCTTGGAGTGGTTGCGCGGGATCTTCCCGGAGGCTTCCCTGGAGACCCTTCTTAAAGAGGCGGAACGAGCCCCTCTAGGGGCTTTAGGGCTTTACTTCCTCCCCTTTTTGGCCGGAGAACGGAGCCCTTATCTGGAGCCTAGGCTTCGGGGAGCTTTTCTGGGCCTTTCCCTAGCCCATGAACGCAGCCACCTGGTGCGGGCTGTCTTGGAAGGGGTGGCTTTAAGCCTGGGAGTCGTTTACGAAGCCATGCACTCCTTGGCCCATGCCGAGGGGTTTTTGGTCACGGGGGGTGGTTCGGCTTCAGATCTTTGGCTTAGCCTCTTGGGCGGGATCTTACAGGTCCCCCTGTACCGGGTGGTGGGGGAGGAGGGAGCGGCCCGTGGGGCCGCCATCCTGGCTATGGTGGGAGGAGGGGTTTACCAAGACCTCGAGGCCGCCCTCAAGGCCACGCGGCTTGCGGAAGTGGCGGCGCCCCAGGCGATCCCCGAGGCCCGGGAGCTCCTCTCGGGATACGAGGCCTGGGTGGCTCTGTTTCTGGAACGCTACCGGAGGGCTTAGGTGTTGCACGACCACTGGAGAAGGCTACGGGCTTGGATGGAAACCCAAGGTTTTTCCCGTTTTTTCGTGGCCCGTCCCGAGAACTTCGCTTGGCTGACCGGGGGCAGCAACACCCTGGGGTTTGGGGAAGGGGTGGCCTACCTGGAGGTGGGCGAGGAGCTGGTCCTGCACACCACCCGAATAGAACACCCGCGCATGGTGGAAGAGGAGGTCAAAGGGCTTCCCGTGAAGGTACACCCGTGGTACGCTTTTCCCCCACCGGGAAGCCCCAACGACTACGAGCACGACCTCACGCCCCTGCGGCTTGTCCTTTCAAAGGAGGCGCAGGAGGCCTTTCGCCGCCTGGGGCGGGAGGCGGCGGAGGCCGCAGGCGAGGTGGTGCGCGCCGCTAGGCCCACATGGAAGGAGTGGGAGCTGGCTGGGGGTTTGGCGGAGGCGCTATGGAGCTTGGGAATCCGCCCGCAACTTCTTTTGGTGGCGGGGGAGGAGCGGCTTTTTCGGCACCGCCACCCCTTGCCCAAGGACCGGCCTTTGGGGCGGAGCTTCATGGCGGTGGTGTGCGCCGAGCGGGGCGGGTTGGTGGCCAACTTTACGCGGATGGTGAACCTAGGTGATGCGGAGGTGGAGGTCCGGTACAAGAAGGTCTTGGAGGTGGAGGCGGCGGCGTTGGGAACTTCTAGACCCGGGGTTAGGTTGGGGGAGGTTTTCGCCGCTTTGCAAGGGGCGTATGCGCGGGTGGGCTTCCCGTCGGCGTGGGAAGAACACCACCAAGGGGGCGTGGGGGGGTATCGCTCCCGAGAGGCCATCGCGGTTCCGGGCCACCCGCTGGTTTTGGCGGAGGGGATGGTTCTGGCCTGGAACCCGAGCCTGCCTGGGGCCAAGGTGGAGGACACCTTTCTGCTGACCGATGAAGGGCTGGTTAACCTCACGGAGGACTCCCGTTGGCCCACGGTGCGGGTGGAAAAGAGGGCGAGACCGGACCTTTGGAGGGGCGGATGGTGAGGGTTGGTTTGGTGGGTGCGGGCTGGTGGTCCCGGGAAGTGCACGCCCCTGCTTTTCACGGGGCGGGGGCTAGGATCCAAGGCGTTTACGCTCCCGGAAGCCTGCGGGCCCGGTCCCTAGCGGAGGCGTATGGGGCCAAGGTCTATGAGGACTATGAGGTTTTCTTGCGGGACGTGGACGCCGTGGCCATCGCCACCCCGGATGCCACCCACGTGCCCCTGGCCCTCGAGGCGGTGCGGCAAGGAAAGCACGTGTTCCTGGAAAAGCCGGTGGCCGTGAATTTAGACGAGGCCCAGGTGCTCTTGCAAGCGGTCCAAACCCAGGGAGTGGTGGCCATGACCGCCCTGACGGCCCGGGCTGACTGGGCGGCGGAAAGCGCCCTCGTTTACCGCGAGCGTCTGGGGCACCTAGTTGCTTTCCGTGGTGCCTTTTGGGCGGACTACTTGGCCGAGCCCCAAGCGCCCCTTCCTTGGCGGGCAAGGCTTGGGGGTGGGGGCCCTGCTGGGGTGGTGGGAGATCTGGGGGCGCATCTTTTTGACCTGGTGATCTGGCTTTTGGGCGCTCCTATAGAAAGGGTCCGAGCCCAGGTGGCCACCGTATTTCCGGGGAGGGAGAACCCGGACTTGGCCGGGGTTTTGGCCCAAGCGGGAGGTGCGCTGGGCGTCTTGGAGCTTTCGCGGGTCCACCCGGTGCGGCCGCAACGCCTCTACCTGGAACTGGAAGGGGAAAAGGGTGCCTTGCGGGTGGTGCCTTCCTTGGCGGGAAGAGCAGAGGAAGCGGGGATTTTTTGGTCCAGCAGGCCTGGGACGTGGGAGCCGCTACCCCTTGAGCCTTCCCTGCTTCGGGGCAGAAACCCTAAGGAGCCCTGGGGGCTTTTTCACTTTCGCGAGCTAGCCCGCCGCTTTTTGCAGGCCGTGTCCAAGGGTTCTACGGCCACTCCTTCCCTGCGCGACGGGGTAGTGGCCCAGGCGGTCATCCAAGCGGTTTTGGAAAGCGCTCAAGGGGGAAGCGAAAGGGAGGTGGTCCGTGTTTGAGGGTAAGGTGGCGGTGATCACGGGGGCTAGCAGGGGCATCGGCCGGGCTATCGCCTTGGCTTTAGCGCAACGAGGCGCCAAAGTAGTCCTGGCTGCCCGCGACCGGGAGCGCCTCGAGGCGGTGCGCAAAGAGGCGGATACCCTGGGTGCGCAGGCCTTGGTGGTGCCGGGGGATTTGCGGAGGGAAGAAAGCGTTGAGGCGCTGCGCCAGCATACCCTTAACGCTTTCGGCACGGTGGACATTGTGGTGAACAACGCCGGGGTGGGGAAATACGGATCCATTCTGGATTTTACCCCTGCGGATTACGACTGGATTATGGACACCAACATGCGGGTGAGCTTTCTCGTCACCCGGGCTTTTCTACCCCCTCTCCTGCAAAAGGGAACCGGCGATCTGGTCTTTGTAGCCTCGGTGGCGGGCCTCAAAGGCTTGCCCCAGGAGGCTGTTTACTGTGCGAGCAAGTTCGCCCAGGTGGGTTTCGCCCAGGCTTTGGACCATGAGCTTAGGCCCAAGGGCATCCGGGTCAGCGTGGTGGCTCCCGGTGGGGTGAACACGGAGTTTGCTTGGGGTACCGGGAGAACCCCAGGAGACCCCCACCTAAACGCCTTTCTGCGTCCAGAGGAGGTGGCCGAGGCGGTGGTCTTCGCCCTAAGCCAGCCACCGCATGCCCGCGCCTTCCTTATCGGGCTAAGGCCAATGGTGGAGCCCCTTTGAGCTGTGAGCGTGCGCTTCCTCGAGGGGATCTCCGGAGCGCGGACTTGAGTCAATCGGCCATGCCCTAGGTGAGGGTCCTGCAAGGATCCCAGGGTTGGTCTCAGACGAAGAAGAGCTTCTCTCGGTCCACGTCCTTTAGGTGGCGCACCCCGAGGCGGCCCACCTCCTTCACCAATCGGTCGGCGAGGTGGAGGGGCGCGGGAAGCCGGGGGAAGAGGAAGCCGCTTGCGGGGTAGAGGCGGGTCAGGTGGTAAATCTGCCGGGCCAGAGCCTCCAGGGGTGTGTTGCCCTCCTCATGGACCATCTTTAGGGGTCTTGGGGTGCCCCGAAACTCCCGGTGGACCGTAAGGAGGAGAAAGGTCTTGTCTTCCAGGGGGACGAAGAGCCCATCCGCCAGCCTGCCCCGGGTGGGGTAGATCCGACCGCCTCCGGATTTGCGCACGGAAACAAGGTCAAAAGCCACGCCCTCCTGCGAAAGCCTTGTTAAGGCTAGGGTGAACTCGTCCTTGGGTACCCGGCCATCGCGGAGGAGGAGGATCCTCGAGGGCAGGCTACCCTGCCTGCGCTTGAAGGCCAATAGGGCTTCTTCCTGACCTCTCATCCCTTCGTGTGCTACCTCAAATCCCCACCCCCGCCATCCTGAGAAGGATCCGGCTCCGGATGAGGTTGTGGGCTAAGGTCACGCGATAGCGTACCTTGCGGATGAGGTTCACCCGCGCCAAAAGACCCCAGAAGGACCTGGCCTCTACCCGATGAAGCCCCAAAGAGCGCACCATCACGCTGAAGCGGGCTTCTATCCAGTTCCTCACCCCCGGCCCCAGCGAAACCCCCGGTCCCCCAGGGCGGCGGGAAGCCCAAGCAAAAGCGCTTCCCCCCAAGTCTCCCGAGCGTTGCCGGGCAGGAGGCCAAAGCGG
>NZ_JAKTNS010000051.1:0-10513 GCF_022760915.1 Thermus thalpophilus
GAGCACGACCTTGCCAAGGTCGGGGTCGCGGGTTCAAGTCCCGTCTCCCGCTCCAGGTAGCCCCCAGGCCTAGGCCTGGGGGTTTGTTTTTTTATCCCTTGCCCTCCGGCCTAGGGCGTAGTATGGTGGCCCGAAGAGGGAAAGGCATGAAGCTACTGGACAACTACGGGCGCCTTATCAAAGACCTTCGCATCTCCGTCACCCCCCGGTGCAACCTGCACTGCCTTTACTGCCATCCCCTAGGCCTCGAGATGGCCGAACCCCCAGGGACCCTCACGGTGGAGGAAGTGGACCACTTCCTCGAGGCCGCCTCCCTCCTTGGCCTTTCCGCCGTGCGCTTCACGGGCGGGGAACCCTTGGTGCGCAAGGAGCTTCCCCAGATGATCGAACGGGCCCGGAGCAAGGAGGGCATCGAGGACGTGGCCATCACCACCAACGGCCTCCTCTTCGCCAAAAGGGCCAAGGAGCTGGTGCAAGCAGGCCTGAACCGGGTGAACATCTCCTTGGACGCCATCACCCCTGAGGTCTTCACCCGCATCACCCGTGGAGGAAAGGTGGAGCGGGTTTTACAAGCCATAGAGACCGCCTTGGAACTGGGGCTTCACCCCGTCAAGCTCAACGCCGTAGTCATCCGGGGGATGAACGAGGAAGAGGTGGTGCCCCTAGCCAGCCTCTCCCTGGACCGTCCCTTGCACATGCGCTACATCGAGTACATGCACCTGGACAACTCCGACCCCGAGGAGTACCGCCGCCGCTTTGTGTCAGGAAAGGAGATCCGGGCGCGGATCGAGGCGGTCTTTGGTCCCTTGGAACCCGTTCCCCATGACCCCACCTCCCCGGCCCGGGTTTTTCGGATCCCCGGGGCCCAGGGCACCCTGGGGTTCATCAACCCCGTCACCGAGCCCTTCTGCTCCAACTGCTCCCGGCTTCGCCTCACCTCCGACAAAAAGCTCCGGCCCTGCCTCCTCACCGATCTGGAGATGGATATTTCCTGGGCCTTTGCCGCAGAGGAGCCGGTGGAGGCCCTGGTGGATGCCATCCTGATCGCCACCAACCGCAAGCCCGCCTTCGGCAACACCCTCCCCACCCTGCGCAAGCGGGTCATGCTGGGGATCGGCGGATAGCCAAGAAGGTGGCGAGGATGACCGAAAAAGCCCCCACGAAGCCCGTGGGGCCCAAGCGCTCCCCCAGGAGCAAAAAGGCGAAAAGGGTGGCCCAGACGGGCTCTAGGGTGTAAAGGATGGCCGCCTGGGGTGCCGGAACCCGGCGTTGCCCCCAGGTTTGCAACCAGGTGGTGAGGGCGGTGGCCACCACCCCGAGGTAAAGCACCGCCCCCCAGGGTACCCCTTCCAGGCGCACCCCTTCCCCCAAGGCCCACGGGAAGGCCAAAAGGGCGGTGCCCAGGACCTGGACAGCGGTGAGGGGCAAGGAGGGGTAAGCCTTGGCGTGGACCTCGAGGCGCACGATGTAAAGGGCGTAGGTAAGGGCGGTAAGAAGGGTCCAGAGATCCCCCACGTTCAAGGGAGGCTGCCGGGGATCATAGGAGAGAAACCCCACGCCCAAAAAGGCCAAAAGGGCCGCCAGCCAAACCCCCCCAAGCCTCCGGCCCACCAGGCCCAGGATCAAGGGGACCAGGACCACGTTCAAGGCGGTGATGAAGGCGCTTCGGCTCGCCGAGGTGTACATGAGGCCCACGGCCTGGGAGGCATAACCCAGAAGGAGCCAGAAGGCGAGTTCCATCCCCGGGCCCCACACCCCCTTGGGCAGGCGAAAGGCCCAGGGGAGGAAGAAAAGGCTGGCCAGGAGGAAGCGCAGGAAGACCAACAGGCTTGGGGCCATCTCCCCCACCGCCCCCTTCACCACCACAAAGGTGGTGCCCCAGATGAGGGTGACGAGGTTTAGGGCGAGGAGGCCTGCGGCTAACCCGCGCATGGCCTAAAGTGTATAGCATGACGCCCACGCCCCCCGAGGTGCGAAAGGCCCTACAGGAAGGCCTCCTCGCCCACCTGCGCCACGAGGACCCCGCCTACGAGGCCCTCCTCCAGGACTACCCCCAGCGGGGCGGGAAGATGCTTCGGGGCCTCCTCGTCTATTACAGCGGCCTCGCCCACGGGGCAGGGCAGGAAGCGGCCCTCCTATTGGCCACCGCTTTGGAGCTTTTCCAAAACTGGGTCCTGATCCACGACGACATTGAGGACGCCTCCGAAGAGCGCCGGGGCCGCCCTGCCCTGCACCGCCTCTACCCCATGCCCCTGGCCCTGAACGCCGGGGACGCCCTCCACGCCGAGATGTGGGGGCTATTGCTAGAGGGCTTGGAGAAGGGGCTTTGGGACGAGAGGGTCCTCCGGGAGTTCCACCAGGTGGTGCGCCGCACCGCCTACGGGCAGCACCTGGACCTCTCCTGGACCCTGGCGGGCCGGCTGGACCTCACCCCTGAGGACTACCTGCGCATGGTAACCCACAAGGCCGCCTACTACACCGCCGTGGCCCCTTTGCGCCTGGGGGCCTTGCTGGCCGGGCAGAACCCACCCCCCGCTTACGAGGAGGGGGGTCTGAAGCTGGGCGTGGCCTTCCAGATCGTGGACGACGTCCTCAACCTGGAGGGGGATGAAGCTTACGGCAAGGAGCTGGCCGGGGACCTCTACGAGGGCAAGCGTACCCTCATCCTCCTCCGCTTCCTCCAAGGGGCAAGCCCCGAAGAAAGGGGAAGGGCCGAGACCCTGCTGCGCCTCCCCCGGGAGGAGAAGCCCGCGGGGGAGGTGCGCTGGCTTTGGGAAAGGCTCCTCGCCTCGGGGGCCGTGGCCTGGGCCAAGGCGGAGGCCCGGCGGCTTTGGCAGGAGGGGTACGACCGCCTCCGGCCCCACCTCGAGGCCCTACCCAACCCGGAGGCGCGGGGGAGGCTTGAGGACATCCTAAGCGCCCTGGTGGAGCGCAGGGCATAATGGGGCCATGCAGGGGGTGCGCTTTAAGGTAATAACGGGGAACGACCAGGATATTTTCCAGGAGAGGCTCAACCGCTTTGTGGAGGAGTTGCCGGAAAACGTGGTCCTGGTGGACGTGAAGTTCTCCGTGGCCGAGGGACCCTCTCCCCTCTTCGCCGCCCTGGTGCAGTACAAGGAAGTGGAGGCGTGGAAGGAGTAGAGGAGTTCCGCTTCTTCCTAGCCCTCCACGGCGAGGCGAGCCGGGAGAGGGTGCGGGCCCTTTTTCCCGTCCTGGTGCCCCTCCTTCGGGCCCTGGGGGAGGAGCTTGCGGTCCAGGGGGAAACCTTCCGCCTGGCGCGCCCCTTGCGCCTCTCCTGGTTCGCCCCCCTCTTTCGGGAGCGCTACCCCTCCCTTCCCGAGGGGGAGAGGGCCTTGGCCCTGGAAAGACTGGTGGAAGCGGCCTTCGCCTCGGCGGAGGCGGGTGAGCCCTTGGTGGACGGGGAAGGCCTCCTCCGGGTAGCCCGGGCTTTCCAAGAGGGGAGCCAGGCCCTCCTCAAAGGGGAGGCCAGGGCCGCCCTCCACCGCTATGGGGAAGGCCTGGGCCTCCTGGAAAAGGCGGGCCTTCCCTTCCCCGGAAGCGCCCTGGCCCTTCTAGCCCTGGCCCAGGAGGCCTTCCGCCCCGGGGGCAAGGGCAGGGAAACCGCCAAGAAGGCCCTCGCCCGGGCGCAAACCCCCTTTGCCAAGGAGATGGCGGCCCAGCTCCTAAAGGCGGAAGGCCCCAGCGCCTAGAATGGGGGGCATGGACGGGGGGCTTGAGCGCCTCTACCTGGCCCGACCTCGAGGCTTCTGCGCCGGGGTGGTGATGGCCATAGAGGCGGTGGAGCGCTGGGCGGAGGCGCTGAAGGACCAAGGGGAACTGGTGGTCTACCACGAGATCGTCCACAACCGGGTGGTGGTGGAGCGCCTGAAGGCCAAGGGGGTCCACTTCGTGGAGGACCTGGCGGAGCTGGAGGAACTTAGGCGGCAAAGGCGGCTTGCGGGCACCCTGGTCTTCTCCGCCCACGGCCACCCCCCCGCGGTGCGCAAGGAAGCCGCCCAGATGGGCTTTCACATCCTGGACGCCACCTGCCCCCTGGTGACCAAGGTGCACACCGAGGCCCGGCGCTACGCCAAGGAAGGGTACTGGATCCTCCTGGTGGGGGACTCCGCCGACCACCAGGAAATCAAGGGCACCTACGGCGAGGCCCCCGACCGGACCATCTTGGTGGCGGTGCACACCCACGTGGGCAAGGACCCCCGCCTGGCCGACCCCCGCACGGTGGCGGTGCCCGACCCCGAAAGGGTGGTGGTCCTCACCCAGACCACCCTGAGCGTGGACGACACCCTGGCCACCATAGAAATCTTGAAGCGCCGCTTTCCCAAGCTGGTGGTGCCCGCCCGCAAGGATCTCTGCTACGCCACCCAGAACCGCCAGGAGGCGGTGAAGCGCATCGCCCCCCACGTGGAGGCCTTTTTGGTCCTCACGAGCCCCCACTCCTCTAACGGCATGCGCCTTTTGGAGTTGGCCCAGAGCCTGGTGGGGCGGGCCTACCGGCTGGAGCGCCCGGAGGAGCTCCGCCCCGAGTGGCTTCGTGGGGTGAAACGCCTCGGCCTCACCTCCGCCGCCAGCACCCCCGAGGACCTGGTGCAGGGGGTGGTGGCCCGCTTAAGGGCGGAAAACCCGGGGCTTGTGGTGGTGGAGGAGGGGGAGTGGGAGCACATCGGATTCCGCGAGCCTAGGCCCCTTTCCCCGGAGGAGGTCTTGGGTGCTTGACCTGAGGCTCTCCGTGGCCCCCATGGTGGACCGCACGGACCGCCACTTCCGCTACCTGGTGCGGCAGGTGAGCCTGGGGGTGAGGCTCTACACCGAGATGACCCTGGACCAAGGGGTCTTGCGGGGCAACCGGGCGCGCCTCCTCGCCTTCCGCCCCGAGGAACACCCCATCGCCCTGCAGCTTGCGGGCCGGAACCCCGAGGACCTGGCGGAGGCGGCGCGGATCGGGGAGGCCTTCGGCTACGGCGAGATCAACCTCAACCTGGGCTGCCCCTCGGAGAAGGCCCAGGAAGGAGGGTACGGGGCCTGCCTCCTCCGCGACCCCTTAAGGGTGGTGGAGATCGTCCGGGCCATGGCCCAGGCGGTGCGGGTGCCGGTCACGGTGAAGCTCCGGCTGGGCCTCGAGGGCCAGGAAACCTACCCCGAGCTCGCCCGCCTGGTGGAACGCCTGGCGGAGGCGGGGGCGAAGGCCTTCATCGTCCACGCCCGAAGCGCCCTCCTCACCCTTTCCACCCAGGCCAACCGGGAGATCCCCCCCTTGCGCCACGAGTGGGTCCACCGCCTAAAAGGGGACTTCCCCCACCTCCCCTTCGTGCTCAACGGGGGCCTCCGCACCTTGGAGGAGGCCCTGGCCCACCTGGGCAAGGTGGACGGGGCCATGCTGGGCCGGGCGGTCTACGAGAACCCCTTTGTCCTGGAGGAGGCGGACCGGAAGGTGTACGGCCTGGGGAGGAGGCCGAGCCGCCTCCAGGTGGCGCGGCGGATGCGGGCCTATCTGGAGGAAGAGGTGGCGAGGGGCACCCCTCCTTGGGCCGTGCTGCGGCACATGCTGGGCCTCTTCCGGGGCAGGCCCGGAGGGAGGCTTTGGCGGCGGATCCTCTCCGAGGGGAAAAGCCTCGCCGCCCTGGACCGGGCCCTACGGCTTATAGAGGAGATAGGCCAAGAGGGCGAGGAGGAAGACCCACACCCAAAGGGGCACCCGCTTCCGGCGCACCCGCTGGCCGGTTAGGGGGTCTAGAGGGGAGGGCGGGGCCATCTTGAGCCGGGTGGCCCGCTTCATGTGGGCCACCATCCGGTCCAGGTCCCCCTTGCGCTTGTAGAGGGCGGCCAGGTTCTCGTGGAGGAGGGGGTCTTCTGGGGCGAGCTTTAAGGCCTTTTGGTAAAGGTCTAAGGCCGCCTCCAAGTCGCCCCGTTCCAGGTAAAGCGTCCCCAGGTTGGTGAGGGCCCGGTGGTGCTCGGGGTCCAGGGCGAGGGCCCCTTGGAAGTGGGCTTCCGCCTCCGCCCGCCGGCCCTGCCGCACCGCCTCCACCCCCAAGACCACCTCCCGCTCCGCGGCGAAGAGGGGGTCTTCCAGGGCCTGGGGGTTTTCGGCGAGGAGGGCGAGGCCCCTAAGAAGCCGCTCTCGCAAGCCCTCGGGGAAGCCTTCGGCGTAGGTTTTGGCGGCGGCGTAGTCCTTGGCGCGCAGGAGGGGGAGGAAGCGCAAAAGCGCCTCCGCCTCGCCATCCCCCGCCAAAGCCCGCCGTTTGAGCTCATCCACCATCCCGTCCATCCTAGCCTAGGGCGCGGCGGTAGGCCTCGAGGTAGGCCCGGGCGGGCTTTTCCCAGGAAAAGTCCCTTTCCATGCCCTTCAGGCCCAAGGCCTCGGCCCCAAGCCAGAAGAGGCGCAAAACCCCGTAGAGGAGGCCCTCGGGGTGGAAGGTCTGGAAGAGGACCCCCGTCCGGCCGTCCTCAATGGTGTCCTTCAGGCCCCCCACCGCCCGGGCCACGGGGGGGGTGCCGTAGCGCTGGGCGATCATCTGCACCAGGCCGCAGGGCTCAAAGCGGCTCGGGACCAAAACCGCCTCCGCCCCGGCGTAGGCCAGGCGGGCCAGGCCCTCGTGGTAAGCGGGGACGAAGCGGAGCCGCGTGGGGCTTTCCCCCTCCGCCGCCTGCAGGGCTTGGGCCAACTTCCCCTCCCCCACCCCTTGCACGTAAAGGCTGAAGCCAAGCTCCTTAAGGCGGGGCCAAGCGGCGAGGAGAAGGTCCAGGCCCTTTTGCGGGTCCAGGCGGCCGATGTAGGCCAGGATGGGCGGCTCGAGCCCCGTTTCCCGGCGGAAGGCCTCCTTGGCCAGAGCCTTGCCCGCGGGGTCTTCCCGGGAGTAGGGGGCGGGGAGGTGGGGGTCGCGGGCCGGGTCAAAGACCTCCGTGTCCAGGCCGTTGAGGATGCCCACAAGCCTCCCCGCATGCCGGCGCAACACCCCGTCCAGGCCCATGCCGAACTCGGGGGTCTGGATCTCCTCGGCGTAGGAGGGGCTCACCGTGGTCACCAAACGGGCGAAGACGATCCCCCCCTTCATCAGGTTCACCCTCCCGTAGTACTCCAGGGCCTCCAGGTGAAAGAGGCTCCAGGGAAGCCCGGTCCAGTGGAAGAAGGCGGCGGGGTCCACCAGGCCCTGGTGGGCCAAGTTGTGGATGGTGTAGACCGTGGGGGCGTAGAGGGCGAGGAGGGCGGCGGTCCAGTCGTGGGCGTGGACCAGGTCAAAGCCCCGGGCCACCTCCTTGGCCGCCAGGGCGAAGCGCAGGTAGCGCTCGGGGTCGTCCGGGTAGCCGTAGATTCCCTCCCGGTCAAACCCCTCCACCCCCAAAAGGAGGAAGCGCACCCCCCCTTCCACCCGCTCCCCCAAGGCCGCCCGCGCCTCCTGGCCGGCGAAGGCGAAGCGCACCTCCCCCACCCCCTTGGCCTCCAAGCCCCGGTGCCAGGGGAGGAGGACCGCCGCCTCCACTCCCAGGGGCCTCAGGGCCTTGGGCAGGGCCCCCACCACGTCGGCGAGGCCCCCCACCTTGGCCAAGGGGTAGGCCTCGGGGGCCACGAGGAGGACCTTCATGGGGGCCACACCCCCTCGGGAAGGGGAAGGGCGCCCTTCAGGTCCTGGAGGTAAAGGTAGGCCCAGGCCTCGAGGGGGCCCTCCGCCGTGTGGACCAGGACCCGCACCCTCCGGTACTCCTCCCCCTCCTCCTCCAGGGCGTCCAGAAGGGGAAGGGCCTCCGCCGGGAGGAGGAGGACCTCGCCATAAACCCTTCCTTCCCCCGGCACCATGGCGGGGTAGGCGTAGGGCCTTCCCGCCCCTTTCGGCAGGTGATACAGGCTAAACCCCTCCACGTACCCCGGGACCACCCCCAAAAGCTTCCCCGCCACCCGGGGGTGGTTCCGCTCCCCCCGCTTCAAGGTGCCGTAGACGAAGACCCGCTCCACTACTCCCCCAGGAAGCGGTACCCCACCCCCACCACGGTCTCTATGAAGCGGGGGGCGTGGGGGTCATCCTTGAGCTTCTTGCGGAGAAGCCGCACGTAGGCGTCCACCACCCGCTCCGAGCCGGCGAAGTCCGGCCCCCAGACCCTTTCCAAAAGCTCCTCCCGGGTGTAGACCCGGCCCGGGGCCTGGGCTAGGGCGAGAAGCAGGCCCATCTCCGTGGCGGAAAGCTTTAGGGGCTCCCCTTCCAAATACGCTTGGCGCGCCTCCAGGTCCAGCTCCAAGGGGCCAAAGCGCCGTCTCCCCTCCTTGCCCGCACGGCGCAGGAGGGCCTTGATGCGGGCGAGGAGTTCTTTTAGCGAGAACGGCTTGCCCAGGTAATCGTCCGCCCCTTCCAAAAGCCCTTCCACCCGGCTGTCCTCGTCCGCCCTGCCCGTGAGCAGGAGAACGGGAAGGAGGGGGTCCAGGTCCCTTAGGGCCTTGAGGACCTCGAGGCCTTCCATGTCCGGCAGGCCCCGGTCCAGGACCACCAGGTCGGGCTTCTCCCCCTCAAAGGCCTCCCTTAGGGCCTCCCGGCCCGCGCGGGCCCAGACCACCGAAAGCCCCTCCTTCTCCAGGAACCGCTTCACCAGCTCCCCCACCTGGGGGTCGTCCTCCACCAAGAGAATCCGCGCCATAATCCCTTTCCGAATACCTAGCGTCCCAGAACCACCACCACCCCGGGGTACTCCCCTTCGGGCAAACCCAGAAGCCGGGCCACCGCCTCGTCGTAGAAGGTTTCCGCCGGATAGGCGGCAAGCCCCAGGCCCACGGCGGAAAGCAGGACCAAGCCCGCGGCGTAGCCGGCCTCTAAAAGAGCATACCGGTATCCCCGAAGGCCGAACAAGGCTTCGCTCCTTTCCGGGACCAGGGTGAGGACGAGCAAGGCCGCCGCCTTCTTTGGGGAAAGCCCCAGAAGGGCCTCGGCCCACGCCCCGGGCTCCGCCTTGTGGGAGAGCTGGAAAAGCTGGTGCTCCTTGGGGAAGTAGTGGTAGACCCCGGGGAAGACCCCCTCCACCTGGAGGGCCACCAGGTAGGCCTCCACGGGGTAGGCCTCGCCGGCGGAGGGGAAGCCCCTAAGCCCCTCCCGCTCCGCCAGGGGGAGGAGGAGCTGGGAGAGGTCGTTGAGGGTGAGGGCGGCCCCCACCTCGGGCAAAGCGGGCTTGAGGTGGGCCAGGGCGCGGAAGAGGGGCGGCCCCCCGTCGCGCCGCCCGGGGGGAAGGGCCTGGGTTTCCAGGGGGTTGGCGTAGACCTTGGCCTTGGGCTTGCGCTTGAGGGGTAGCTCGTCCCCCGGCTGGAGGCGGGAGAGGCGGTAGAAGAGCTTTCCGGGGTGCTTCTCCATGGCTAGAAGCGGTACCCCTTGGGGACCACCACCACCCCTTCCGGGGTCACGGTGAAGCCCCGGGCCCGGTCGGCCTCGAGGTCGTAGCCGATCTCGGTGTGGGGCGGGATCTTCACGTTCTTGTCAATGATGGCGTTGCGGATGCGGCAGTAGCGCCCCACCTCCACGTCGTCAAAGAGGACGGAGCGCTCCACCAGGCTATAGGAGTTCACCCGCACCCGGCGGAAGAGGACGGATTCCCGCACCGTCCCGCCGCTCACAATCACCCCGCCGGCGAGGAGGCTGTTGAGGGCCCGCCCCACCCGCTCCCCGGTTTCGTGGACGAACTTGGCCGGGGGGCTAAAGAGGTTGGCGGTGCGGAGGGGCCACTCGGGGTTGAAGAGGTCAAACTCGGGGATGACCTTCACCAGGTCCATGCTGGCCTCAAAGTAGGCGTCCAGGGTCCCCACGTCCCGCCAGTAGAGGTTGGGGCCCTCCTGGCCGGGGATGGGGTTGCGGTGGAAGTCGTAGGCGTAGACCCGGTACCCCTCCTTGAGGGCCCGGGGGATCACGTCCTTGCCGAAATCGTGGGAGCTCGCCTCGTCCTTGGCGTCCGCCTCCAAAAGCTCAAAAAGGGCCTCGGTGCGGAAGATGTAGTTGCCCATGGAGGCCAGGGCCAGGTGGGGCTTATTTGGGAGGGGCTTGGGGATCTTGGGCTTTTCCTGGAACTCGGTGATGCGCCACTCCTCGTCCACCTGCAGGACACCGAAGCGGCCCGCCTCTTCCACGGGCACGGGGTAGGCGGCGATGGTGATGTCCGCCCGCTTTTCATAGTGGTACTCCACCATGTGGCGGACGTTCATCTTGAAGATGTGGTCCCCGCCGAAGATGGCCACCGCCTCGGGGGCGTGGTTTTGCACCAGGTGGAGGTTCTGGTAGATGGCGTCCGCCGTGCCCCGGTACCACACGGGCCCGAGCTCCTCATAGCGGTACATCTGGGCGGGCACCAGGAGGATGAAGTGGTCCTCCAAAAAGGCGCCGAAGCGCCAGTAGCGCTGGATGTGCTCGGTGAGGGACTGGGCCTTGTACTGGGTGAGGACGTAGATGGCGTAGATGCCGGAGTTGACGAAGTTGTCTCAGTACACGTCAAAACGTGGGACCACCCCTTTAGGATGGACCTGCGCCCACGT
>NZ_JAKTNS010000052.1:0-10301 GCF_022760915.1 Thermus thalpophilus
AAGGCGCGGAAGTCCCTTGGGGTTATGCCCTATGGAGGTTTTGACGTGTACATAGGGGTTAGCGAGAGTTCCTTCCAGGAAGAGTACGTCCTCCGCCGCGCCCGCGGGGAACGGGTGGAGCCCCCAGGGGCGGGCCCCTTCCACGAGGAGGATACGGTGAGCCTAGACCCCACCCACCTGCGGCCTGTTCCGGGTAGCCCTGTAGGCCTTTTCGCCGCTTACCACGTATATCCTTACTATCCGGACTTCCTGGTCAACGAGCCCGCCTTGGGTGAAGAACGCTACCGGGCTTACCTGGAACGCCTCAAGGCCCACCACGGGGGCATGCCCCTTTTGATCGCCGAGTTCGGGCTACCCAGCAGCCGGGGCATTGCCCACTTCCACCCGCAGGGCCTACACCATGGGGGGCACAGCGAGGAGGCGCAAGCGGAAGGGGTGGTGCGGCTTTGGCGCGATATCGCCGAGGTGGACCTGGCCGGGGGAGTGGTGTTCGCCCTTTTGGACGAGTGGTTCAAGCGGAACTGGCTCTTCGCCGCCTGGGAAGCCCCTGAACGCGACCCCTTCTGGCACAACGTGCTGGATCCGGAGGAGAACTACGGCCTTCTAGCCGCCACCGCAAGCGGGAGCTTCCGCCTGGACGGCAAGGCGGGAGAGTGGGAGGAAGTGCCCTTTTCATTCCGTGAAGAGAGCCGTTTCCTCAAGGTTCACGCCGACCCCGAGTACCTGTGGCTTCTCTACCAAGGGCCCTTACCCTTCCGGCTTTACCTGGACACCGTCCCGGGGGGTGTAAAGGCGGCGGAGGGATTTGGCGCGGAGTTCTTCCTGGAAGTGGGAGCGGAAGGGGGAAGGCTGTGGGTGGAGCAGGGCTATTACCCCTTCCAAGCCTTTGACCTAGGCCTTCCGGGGACCGAGTACATCGCCTTCCGGGGCCCCACCCAGCCCGGGGAAGGCCGCTTCGTCCCCTTTGTGTTGGAACCCAACCGCCGCCGCACCGGCCGGGACGGGACCGACTACCCGAGGGCAATTTACGAGCTCGGGCGGCTCCAAAGGGGCCAAGACCCCAGAGGGGCCCGGGATCCCACGGCGGACTTCGCCCTGGGGGAAGGGGGCCTCGTGGAGCTCCGCCTCCCGTGGGGCATGCTCCTTTTCGCCGACCCGAGCCAACGCCTGGCATGGTACGCTCCAAAGCCCCTTTCCATAGAAGGCTTGGGCCTGCTTCTGCCGGGCACGAAACCCTTCCGCTTCACCTGGCCCACCTGGGAGGCGCCCGCCTTCACCCTCCGGCTCAAGCCCCTTTACTTCCGCTTGAAAGAAGCTTGGCAAGCGCTTCCCGAATAGGCAGCCCCAAGAGGAGGCCCGCCAGAAGGTAAAGGCCCACCCCCATTCCCCCGCCCAGAAAAAGAGGCCCCAAGGCCGCCAAAGAACTCTCCACCCGGGCCAAGGCCGAAAGACCCCAACCCGGCAAGGCGGCGAAAAGCCCGGCCAGATAGGCCCGCCCCAGGTAGCCGGGTAGATAACCCACCCCAACCCCTTCCCGGCCAAGAAGCCTTAGATATAAGGCAAAACCAAGCCACCCCGCCAGGGCGGTGGCCAGGTTGAGGGCGAAAAGCCCGGCGTCCCTCAGGAGCCAGTAGCCCAAGGTGTTGGCGAGGAACACCAGGGCGCTCGCCCCCACCGCCTGCCGCACCCGCCCCAGGGCGTAAAGGCCCCGGAGCAGAAAGGTGTTCACCCCCCAAGGAAGCACCGCCAAGCCCATGGCGGCCAGGACCTGGGCGCTGTAGGCCCGGTTCTCCGGGGTAAGGGGCCCGAAGAGGCCGAAAAGAAGCACCACCACATAGGGCGCCAACCCCAGGAAAAGCCCCCCCGCCAGGGCGAGGAGGAGGGAGAAGCGCTTGAGGGGTCTTTCCAGGAAGCGGGCGAGCTCCTCCCCCTTTAGGGCGCTCATCCGGGGAAAGTAGGCGATGGCCGGGCTCGTGGCCAAAAGGCCCAAGGCCATCTGGAACACCACCTCGGCGTTGTAAAAGCCCGTCACCGCCGCCGGAGGGTAGCGGGTGAGGATGTTGGTGAGAACCAGGTTCAAGAACTGCCGCAAGGAGGTGGTGAAGGCGAAGGGTCCAATGCGAAGAAGCGCCGTGGCGAAGGCCGGGTGCCAACGCCACTCCAGGCGAAGCCCCTTTAGGAAGGGAAGCTGAACCGCCGCCTGCAAAAGCCCCCCCAGGGCCACGGAAAGGCCCAAAAAGGTGGGGTCCCCAGGGAAGAGGGCCATGAGGCCGATGGCCGCCAGGTTGAAGGCGATGGGGCCTAAGGCGTAGGGCAGGAAGCGCTCCTCCGCCTGTAAGAGGGCGGAGAAAAGGGCGGCCATGGAGATGCCGAGGAGAAAGGGCAGGATGAGCCGGGTGAGGTGGACCACCTGGGCGAAGGCCCCCTCCTCCCGCAGGTGGCTTCCCTCCGCCACCAAAAGCCCCACCGCCCAGGGGGCGAGAAGGTAACCGAGGCCCAAAACGAGGAGGTTCACCCCCAAGAGGAAGGCGGCGAAGCGACGGGCGAAGGACCTGGCCTCGGCCTCGGGCAAGCTTTTGAGGATGGGGATTAGGGCGTTTTGCACCGCCCCTTCCGCCAAAAGCTCCCTGAGGAGGTTCGGCACCCGGTAGGCCACGTTGAAGGCGTCCTTTAGGGCGTCCGGGTAAAGGGCGTTGAAGACCGCCTGGCGCAGGAGGCCCAAGACCCTCGAGGCCAAGGTGCCCCCCATGACCAGGAGGACCTTACGCAGCATTGCCCTCCAGAACCTCCTGGAAGACCTCTATGAAATTCGCCTGGTTCACCACGGTGAGGCCGTGCAGGGCGGAAAGCTCCTTGGCCCTGGCCTTGTCCATGCCCAGCAGGACCAAGAAGCTTTCCCGGGCGGAAAGGCCCAGCACCTTCTTGAGCCCGGCGTACTTGGCGATGTGGGCCTGGAAGTCCCCAGTTTTGGCCTCAAACCAATACACCCGCTCCCCCACCCGCACCAGGACGTCCAGCTCCATGGCCTCGCCCCCCGGGAGGGTCACCTGGTAGCCCACCGCCACCTCGTGGGGCAGGTTCTTGGAACGGAGGAGCTTCCGAAGCCGCTCGGCCACATAGCGCTCCAGCCAACCCCCGGTGAGGAAGTTCTGCACCCAGCCCTCGGTGCTGGCCTTAGCCCGGATACGCCGCTCCTCGCTCTTGTAGTGGTAGCTGGTGAGGAGGGCGTACTGCTTGAGCAGGGTGCAAAACTGGGTGGAGTTGGCGATCTCCTCCTGGCTCGCCTCCGCCAAGGAAAGCTCAAACTGGCGCTTGGTGGATAGGCTCTGCTTCAGGCGCTCATAAAGCTTTTCCAGGCTGGGGTAGCGGTCCCCCAGGAAGAGGGAAAGCCGGGTCAGGACCTTCTCCTTCTCCTCGTCCTCCTCGGGCTTCTTCACCACCTGGATGCCGAGCCCTTTGAGCCACTCCTCCACCGAGGTGAGGCGTTTGGCCTTCGGCGGCTCCTGGGGCTTCGGGGGTTCTTGAGGTTTGGGCGGCTCTTGCGGCTTGGCAGGGGCTTGCGGCTCGCGCAAAAGCCGCCACATCTCCCCCGCCAGGGCGAAGAACCGGGCCCGCACGGGGTCCACCTCTTCCTCCAAACCGGGCGGGGTGAGCCCGGAACGCAAGGCCTGTAGGAGCCAAGCCTCCAAGGTTTCCCGCAGGGCCTCCCGGGCGGCCTCGAGGTGGGAAGCCTCCACCTTCAGCCCAAGCTCCGGGAGCTCCGCCAAAAAGCGCCCCGGGCCCAAGAGGTCGTACCGGGCCTGGGCCATGGTCCTTTCCAGAAAGCGGGTGAGAACGCCCACGGGCCTTAGCATAAAGGAAGGCCCCTCTTCCGGGGCCAAAGGTGGTGCCGGGGACGGGACTCGAACCCGTACGGGGGTAACCCCCCAGCGGATTTTAAGTCCGCAGCGTCTACCGTTCCGCCACCCCGGCGGGCGAAGTCCATCCTACTCAAAAAGGGGCGTCCCCGCCAAGCCGCAGGGTGAGGTGGGCGCCAAGCACCGCCTCCCCCGAGATGCGATAGGGCACGCCCAAAGCCTCCCCTAGGGCCCGGGCAAGGAAGCCGGGGCCGTTTTCCAGCACCTCTGTGCGGGCCGGGACCAGGTCCACCGGGTGGCGAAGCACCCTCAGGCCCAAGGCGTGAAGCCTTTCCTGTGCCCTTTCCGCTAAGGCCTCTTGTCCCGGGCCGTAGACCAAGGCCACCAGCTTGCCGCTCAAGGAAGCTTCCGCTTCCTGGGCCTCCCCCGCAAAGTAGAGGGCGAGAAGCTGCCGCATGGCCCCCTCGTCCACCTCCCACCCACCCCCGAAGCGCCCGGGAAGGAGGAGGCTAACGAGTTCGGGCCGCTTCATGGCGAAGCCCAGGATGGCCCCCCGCTCCCCTCGGGAAAGGTCCGTCTGCACATAAGGCTCCACCGCCGCCACCACCCGGGGCAAGCGGAGGAGACCCTTTGGGGAGAGGAGCTCCTCCTTTAGGGCGTGGAAGAAGGCCTGCTGCCGTTGCACCCGGCCGATGTCGCCTAGGGCGTCCTTGCGGAAGCGGAGGTAGCCCTCCGCCTGCACCCCGTTAAGCACCTGGCAGCCGGGCTCCAGGTCAATGGAAAGCCCAGCGGCGGTGTCCCGGTAGAGCATGGGCTTTTCCACGCACACCCGCACCCCCCCTAGGGCATCCACGCCCCGGCGCAGCGCCTCGGTGCTCACCACCAGGTAGCGCTCAGGCCGCACCCCGGTGAGGTGCGCCACCGCCTCCTTCATGAGCTCCGGCCCCCCCAAGGGGCTATAGGCGTTGATCTTGTGCCAGCCGTAGCCGGGCACGTTCACCCAAGTGTCCCGGGGAATGGAAAGGACCACCACCCGGTGGGCCAAGGGATCCAGCCGCACCAGGAGGACCGTGTCCGCCAGGCCCCGGAAGCGCTCGGGCGCGCGCCTGTGGTAGCCGGAATACTCGGGGCTAGAGCCGTAGACGAGGAGGGTGAGGGGCTCCTCTAGACCCGCCGGGGAGGGCAAAGCCCCCTGGCGCGCCACTGGGCCCAAAAGGGGGTAAACCCAGTAGAAAAGCGCCGCAAGAAGCCCCAAGAGAAGGACGAGTAGGAAGCGCCGCACAAAGGCCTAGTGTACACCCCGCCCGGTGAGGCGGATTAAGGGAAGCAGTGGGTGGAGTCCGCCATCACCCGGTCCGCCCGCACCAGGCCGAAGCCGTACTCATCATCTCGGCCCGAGGGTCCAAGGTCTTCAGCGGTGGCGGTGAGGCACTGGTAAACCTGGTCCGGGGTGGGCCACACCTTGCGTTCGCTGGCGTACTTGCTCATGTAAAGCGCCACCACCCCGGCCACAATCGGGCTCGCGAAGGAGGTGCCACTTCCCTTTGGGTATTGGGTGGGTTCCGGCCCTGCCACACGAAGGTCCACCCCCGGAGCCACTAGGCTCATCTCAGGACCATAGGAGGAAAAGTTGGCCCGGGTTTTGCTAGCCGTGACCGCTCCCACCGCAATCACCCCGGGGAGGTTGGCGGGGAAGTAAACACCTCGGGTTCCTCCGTTGCCCGAGGCCGCCACCACCACAGCACCCGCTTCCCTTACCCGCGCCACCGCATTCGCCAACAGCCCATCGCTTTGCCCCGGAGCGCCTAAAGATAGGTTTACCACATGGGCACCCAAGTTACGGGCCAGGTCCAAACCCTTAACCAAGTATGCTGTAAGGATATCCCCGGAGCTATCCATGACTTTGATGGGAACAACATACCCACCCCAGGTGACCCCAGCCATACCCCGCCCATTTCCGGTGTCTGCTCCGAGAATGCTCGCAACGGCCAGCCCGTGTCCATAATGATCCGTGCCGGGACTTTGGTCATCCCTCGGATCGGGATCACCCACC
The DNA here is from genome assembly GCF_022760915.1 of Thermus thalpophilus. NCBI lineage: Bacteria > Thermotogati > Deinococcota > Deinococci > Thermales > Thermaceae > Thermus > Thermus thalpophilus. Next base: position 5,911 of record NZ_JAKTNS010000052.1, read on the forward strand.
GCAACGTCCAGATAGACTCCTTGGGGGAGGTACTTGCTGGCAGCAAAATCCTCGTGCGGCAAGACCCCTGTATCCAGCACGGCGATGAGGGGCGGACACCCTCTGCCGGTACTCCTTTCCCAGGCCGCCTCAAGGCCCACCAATCCATTCAGATAAGACTCTTGGGCGGGGTACAGGGGGTCGTTGGGCACCGCTAGGGGGCGGTAGAGGTAGTTGGGCTGGACGTACTGCGCCCCTGCCCGCAGCAGGGCCTGGGCCTTCACCTTCTCCTGCCCCACGGGAACCTTCACCCGCAAAATCCCCCGAGGGAGCGCTTCTTGGAGCTCAGCCCCTTGGCTCCGCAGGGTTTGGACGGAAAGGCCGGACCTTGGAACCACCAAGAGTTCCCCCGGCACGTATGCTCCGGCAAAACGCCCCAAACCTTGGAGCCGAAGAGGCTCTTCTATGCTTTGCGCAGTTAGTGGCCCCACGGGGCACTCCACCGGGTTGATGGGGGGAGGGGGCGTCTGGGGGCAGGCAGTGAGGAGCAGGCTCAGCCCAAGGGCGATAGGCAGAAAGGCTAGGCGCCGCATCGGCCCCACTATACCGCCCGCCCATCCGGAACGCCTTAAGCCTCCCCTAAGGTTTCCACCACCCGCGCCGCCAGCTTCTCCAGGAAGCCAAAGAACATGGGCCCGTAGTGGGCGAGCTCGTCCCCGTCCGTGGCCGCAACGGGGAAGTCCCACCCCCGCTCCCGCGCCAGGGCCCGGGCCTTCTCTAGGGGGTTCCTACCCCACGGCTTGGGCTCGTAGAGGAAGAGGTCGGGCTTGCGCCGGGCCACCTCCTCCAGGTCGGGGGCGAAGTAGGCCTGGGGAACGTCCAGGAAGATGGGCTCCAGGCCCAGGTGCAAAAGGGCTTGGGCGATGTAGCTTCCCCGCCCCACGGTGATGGGCCCGCCCAGGTCCATCTCAAAGTAAACCCTTAGGCGAAACCGCCCCTTGAGGGCGGCGTAGCGGACCGAAAGCTCGTGGGCCAAGGCCACCGCCTTTTCCTCCAGGTCCAAGAGGTGGCCCAAGGTGGAAAGGTTCTCCAGGATGCCGTAAGGGCTTGTGGGCAGAGGCACGGCGTAGACGGGAAAGCCCGCTTCCTTAAGCTTGAGTGCCTGCTCCCGCTGCACCCCGGTGGAGAGAAGGACCAGGTCGGGCTCTAGGCTCCTCAGAAGCTCCAGCCGGGTCTTGGTGTAGGAGGCCACCACGGGCAGGGAAAGGACCTGGGCCGGGCGGTGGCAGAAGGCGCTCCGGCCCACGAGCCTCTCCCCCACCCCCAGGGCGAAGAGGGCGTCCGTGAGGTTGGGGGCCAGGCTCACGATGCGCGCAAAGCGGTCGGGTAGCTCCAGTGGCCCTAAGAGCTCGTGGAAAAGCCTCATCGCCTAAGGTCCAAGGAGCGGGCGTGGCCCTCGAGGCCCTCCGCCCGAGCGAGCACCGCCCCCTTGGCGGAAAGCTCCCTCACCGCCTTCTCCCCTAGCCCTATCACGGGGATCACCTTGAGGAAGTCCCGCACGCTAAGCCCCCCCTGGAAGCGTGCGGTGCCGGAGGTGGGCATCACGTGGCTCGGCCCGGCGATGTAGTCCCCCAGGGCCTCGGGGCTTCCCTCCCCCAGGAAGACCCCGCCGGCGTTTTGCACCTTGCCGAGCCAAGGAAGGGGGTCGGCCAGGGCCAGGCAGAGGTGCTCGGGGGCGTAAAGGTTGGCGAGCTCAAAAGCCTCCTCCAGGTCCCGGGTGAGGACGAGCCCCCCCCGCTCCAGGGCCCTTCGGGCGGTCTCCGCCCGGGGAAGGTCGGAAAGTTGCCGGTAAAGCTCCGCCTCCACCCGCTCCAAAAGGGCCTGCTCCGGGGAAAGAAGCCAGGGCTCGGAATCGGGGCCATGCTCCGCCTGGGCCAGGAGGTCGGCGGCGAGGAGCCGGGGAGAGGCGGAGCCGTCCGCCACGATCATGGTCTCCGTGGGGCCGGCGAGGCCATCCAGGCCCACCACCCCGTAGACCAGGCGCTTGGCCGCCACCACGTAGGCGTTCCCCGGCCCCACGATCTTGTCCACCCGGGGTATGCGCCCCGTGCCGTAGGCCAAGGCGGCGATGGCCTGGGCCCCGCCCATGGCGAAAAGCCGGTCCGCCCCCGCCACCCAGGCGGCGGCCAGCACCCCGGGATGGACCTTGGGGGGGCTCGCCACGATCACCTCCGCCACCCCCGCCACCTTGGCGGGCACCACGGCCATGAGGAGGCTGGAAAGAAGCGGGGCGCTCCCCCCGGGAACGTAGACCCCCACCCGGGAAAGGGGCCGCACCAGCTGGCCCAAAACCCCCGCCTCCTCCGCCCGCAAAAACCCTCCCCGGGCCTCCTCGCGGTAGAAGGCCTCTATGCGCTCCTTGGCGGTCTCCAAGGCGTCCCTAAGCTCGGCGTCCAGGTCGTCGTAAGCCTCGCGCCAGGCCTTCTTGGGGATCTCCTCCACGGGGTGGCCGTCCAGGTCCAGGCTCAAGCGGTCCAAGGCGGCGTCCCCCTCCTCCCGGACCGCTCGGAGGATGCCCCGGACGATCTCCTCCACCGTGGGGTCAAAGGAAAGCCCCCGGCAGGCGAAGCGCTCCCGTACCTCCTCGGCGCGGTAGATCATGGCTCCACTATACCCAGCGGCGGCGCCTTTTCGCCTCCTCCACCCCCTCCAGCACCGCCTCAAACACGTGGTCCCCCACCTGCTGGGCCAGGCGCACGGGTAGCCCCTCTTCCAGCTGCACCAGGCTTAGGCCCGGGCGCAGGCGGAAGTGCTGGCGAAGCCGCCCTTCCGCCTCGAGGTCCGAAAGCCGCTCCACGTAGACCCGCCCCCCCGGCATGGGAAAGCGGGCCACCTCCCCCGGCACCAGGGACAGCCGGGGAAGGTAGAGGACCAGGGAAAGGGGGTCGTGGTAGGGGACCAGGTAGGGCAGAGCCACGCTTTCCTTGCCCTGGCTCACCAGGACCACCCCTTCCTCCTCCAGGCGCTCCACGGTGAAGACCCTGGCCTCCCGCCCCTCCACTCGCTCGGCGAAGTAGCGGGAAAAGCCCTCGGGGTCGGTTTCCGTCTGCCAGCGAAGGCGGGTTTTGGGTAGGGGAAGGGTTAGCTCGGCGGTCAAAACAGCCCGCACCCCTTCCTCCCCCGGGCGCACCTCCAGCCGCCCTTCCCCCGCGGGCTCCCCGGCGAAGAAGTAGCGGTAGCGAAAGAGGGCTGGGCGCTCGGTCATGACCTTAGCGTACCTTGATGGTGAGGGGTGGGCCCGGGACCTCCAGAAGGTAGTCCACGGGGTCGCGTCCCGGCACCCGGATGCGCAGGCGGTAGACGCCTTTTTGGTCAAACTCCACCCGCCCCGGGGCCACCAACAGGAGCTGCCCCGGGGCGAGGTGGGAACCAGGGGGGGCCTCCAGGAGGAAGACCTCCGCCTTTTCCGTGGCGGGTTCCGTGCGAAACTCCATCACGTAAGCCCTTTCCGCCCCCCCACGGGGACGGAAGAGGAGAACCCCCGCCAACGCCACCAGCAGAAGCAGGGCAAGGAGCAAAAACCCTCGCCGGGAAGAGGGCTTTGGCGGCTCCACCACAGGGAAGGGGGGCTCTTCCCGCTCCTCTATGCGGATCACCTTGGGGCGGCTCGCCGGGGGCTCTTGCCCGCTTTCCGCTCCGTTCGCCTTTGGCACCGCCTCTTCCCCGGCCTTCTCCCCTTCCGGCTCCACGGGGAGGCGCTTGCGCCCCTGGGGGTCGGGCTCGTGCGGCGGCTCTGGGGACGGGGAGGGCCCAGGCTCCTGGAGAAGGGCGCCCAACCCCACCTCCTTCCGCCTTAGCCGCTTCAGGGTTTCCCGCAAGGGAAACTCGGCATAGCGCTCCCCCAAAAGCGCCTGGGCCAGGGCCACCAAAGCCTCTTCCGGCGCTCCCGCCAACGCCTCCATCCCCGCTCCGCCGAGCCAGATGCGCTTGCCCTTGACCAAGAAGAGCTCCGGGGGCGGGGCCAGGGAAACCCCTTTTTCCTCTAGGGCGAGGAGAAGCCGCGCCACCTCCTTGAGCCAGTGGGCGGCTCGCTCCGGGTCCGCCACCCCCAGGTACTGGGAAAGGGGCACCGCCCCCAGGGGCCACTCCAAGACCCACACCTCCGGAAGGACCTCTAGAACCGGCAAAAGCCCCTCCCCCACCACGGGGTTTCCCTTGGCTCCTTGGATGACCATCACCGGCATGCCGGTGCGGGTGTCCTGTCCCTCGTAAACGGTAAGGGCACCAATACGGGCGAGAATACGCCTTAGCCAATACGCGCCCAAAACCTCCATCCCCCCAAGTATACGCACCCTCCGGTCGTGTCAAGAGTTATGTGTAAGAGTCTGTGTACGGGGGGCATACCGCTCCTG
>NZ_JAKTNS010000053.1:0-10159 GCF_022760915.1 Thermus thalpophilus
TCTCTCCCTTCTCCCGCCCCCTCCGGGGTACAAGGCAATTTACTAGGCAAGCCCCCGTAGCGTTGACATTTCCCCGCCGTCCCCCTTATACTTCCCGGCAAACGGTCGTTAGGGAGGAGTCCGTGGCCCAGCTACTCGTGGAGAACGTCACCCTAACCTTTGGAGGCGTGGCCGCCCTTTCCGCCGTTTCCCTGCGGGTGGATAAGGGGGAGCTCGTTTCCATCATCGGCCCCAACGGGGCGGGAAAGACAAGCCTCCTGAACGTGATTTCCGGCTTCTACCACCCCCAGCGAGGGCGCATCCTCTTTGAAGGCCAGGAGATCACCCGGGCAAGCCCCCACGAGATCACCCGGAAGGGCATCGCCCGCGCCTTTCAGAACATTGAGCTCTTCTCGGGCCTCACCGTCCTGGAAAACCTCATGCTGGCCCGGCACACCCACCTCCGCTACGGCCTCTTCCAGGCGGGGCTTTTTTACGGCCGGGCCTTGGCGGAGGAGGTGAGGAGCCGCCGCCTGGTGGAGGAGGTTATTGACTTCATGGAGCTGGAGCCCTACCGCAAGGCCCTGGTGGGGAGCTTGCCCTATGGGGTGCGGAAGCGGGTGGAGGTGGCCCGGGCCCTGGCCCTTTCCCCCAAGCTCCTCCTCCTGGACGAGCCCATGGCGGGGATGACCCTGGAGGAGAAGGAGGACATGGTGCGCTTTATCCTGGAGATCCGCGCCCAGGGCACCACGGTGATCCTCATTGAGCACGATTTGGGGGTGGTGATGGACATCTCCGACCGGGTTTACGTCCTGGACTTCGGCCAGGTCATCGCCGAGGGCCCGCCGGAGGCCGTGGCGCAAAACCCGAGGGTGCAGGAGGCCTACTTGGGGGTGGAAGCGTGAAGGTGCTCCGGCCCTCCTACGAGATGAAGCGCCACACCCTGCCCCAGCTCCTCAGACTTCGCGCGCTTCAGGAAGGGGACCGGGTGGCCCTAAGGGAAAAGGACTACGGCATCTGGAACGAGATCACCTACGCCGAGTACTACGAGAAGGTCCTCCTTTTCGCCCACGGCCTCCTGGCCTTGGGGTTTGAGCCGGGGGAGCGCCTCGCCATCATCGCCGACAACATACCCGAGTGGCTCTACGCCGAGCTCGGCACCCAGGCGGTGCGGGGGATCAGCGTGGGGGTGTACCAAAGCTCCTTGCCCCCCGAGATCGCCTACATGCTGGCCTACACGGGGGCCAGCGTGGTCCTGGCCGAGGATCAGGAGCAGGTGGACAAGCTCTACGAGATCCGGAACGAGATCCCCCACGTGCGCCACGTCATCTACGAGGATCCCAAGGGCATGCGGGGCTACCGGGACCCCTGGCTCATCTCCTTTGAAGAGCTGTTGGAGCGGGGAAGGGAGCACCGCAAGCGCCATCCCGAGGCGGTGGAGAAGCTCCTCCTCGCCGCAAGCCCGGAGGAGGTCTGCCACCTTTCCTCCACCTCCGGCACCACGGGCAGGCCCAAGGCGGCCATGCTCCGCCACCGCAACCTGATCCACATGGGGGTGGCCCTGCAGGAGGTGGACCCCCTGAAGCCCACGGACGACTACCTCTCCTTCCTGCCCCTCGCCTGGATCGGGGAGCAGATGATGTCGGTGGCCATGGCCCTCACCGGGGGCTTCGCCGTGAACTTCCCCGAGGCGGTGGAAACCGCCCTAAGCGACCTTAAGGAAATCGGCCCCCATGTGATGTTCAGCCCTCCTAGGGTCTGGGAGGGGATCCAGAGCAGCATCTGGGTGCGCATCTCGGAAAGCCCCGCCTTCAACCGCTTTGTGTACGAAAGGCTCCTTCGCCTGGGCTACCGGGCGGCGGAGTACCGCATGCGGGGAAGGCCCATGCCCCTTGCCCTTCGCCTCGCCTACTTTTTGGCCGACCAGGTCCTCTTTAAGCCCCTGCGCGACCAGCTGGGCTTCCTGCGCCTGCGCCGCGCCTACACCGGCGGGGCCGCCTTGGGGCCCGACGTGTTCCGCTTCTACCACGCCATCGGGGTGAACCTGAAGCAGATTTACGGGCAGACGGAGATCATCGGCATCGCTTTCGTGCACCGGGATGGGGACGTGCGCCACGACACCGTGGGCCTGCCCATTCCCGGCACGGAGGTGCGGATCAGCGAGGAAGGGGAGATCCTCCTCCGCTCCGATGCCGTGTGCGCCGGCTACTGGGAAAGGCCCGAGGCCACGGCGGAAACCTTCCGGGACGGCTGGCTCCACACGGGCGATGCCGGCTACCTCACGGAAGATGGCCACCTAGTGGTCATTGACCGCCTCTCCGACGTCATGCGCACCGAGCGGGGCACGGTGTTTAGCCCCCAGTTCGTGGAGAACAAGCTCAAGTTCTCCCCCTACATCAAGGAGGCCGTGGTGTTTGGCGACCGCAAGCCCTTCCTGGCGGCCCTCATTAACATTGACCCCCAGACGGTGGGCAAGTGGGCGGAGGAGCGGGGGCTTGCCTACACCACCTACCTGGACCTTTCCCTGAAGCCGGAGGTGGCGGCGCTCATCCGCAAGGAGGTGGAGCGGGTGAACGCCGAGCTTCCCGAGGAGCTTAGGATCCGGCGCTTCGTCCTCCTCTACAAGCTGTTGGACGCCGACGACGAGGAGCTCACCCGCACGGGGAAGGTGCGCCGGGGGCTCATCGCCAAGAAGTACGCCCCCTTGGTGGAGGCCCTTTACGGCGAGGGCAAGGAGGTGGAGGTGGAGGCGGAGTACCGCTACCAGGACGGGACCGCGCAGCGGGTGCGGGCCCGGGTACCGGTGTGGGACCTTCGGGAGGAGGTGTTGGCGTGAGTTTTCTCCTAGAGCTTCTCCTTTCCGGGGTGGTCCTAGGGCTCATATACGCCTTGGTGGCCTTGGGGTTCGTCCTCATCTACAAGGCGAGCCGGGTGGTGAACTTCGCCCAGGGGGAACTTCTGGCCATCGGGGCCTTTTCCGCCCACTTTTTCCTGGTGAACCTGAAGCTTCCCGTGCTTTTGGCTTTCCCCTTGGCCTTGGCCTTCACCGCCTTGGTGGGGTATTTGTTGGAGCGGGTTTTTCTCAAGCGCCTGGTGGGCCAGCCCATCATCTCCGTCATCATGGCCACCATCGGCCTGGCCTTCTTCCTGGATGGCCTCTTGCACCTCACCCCCTACGGGGCTGGGAGCTACGGCTATCCCCCCTTCCTTCCGGAGGGCGGGGTGAGCGTTCTGGGGGTGCGGGTTTCCTACGCCCAGCTCCTTGCCCTTTTCCTCACCGGGGCCTTCTTGGCGCTCTTTTCCTGGTTCTTCCAGCGCTCCACCCTGGGCGTTGCCATGCGCAGCGTGGCCGACGACCAGATGGCGGCCATGAGCCTGGGGGTTTCCGTGACCAAGGTCTTCGCCTTGGCCTGGGCGGCGGCGGGCTTGGCGGCGGCGGCGGGAGGGGTGATGGTGGGGACCATTTCCGGGCTTAACCTGGACGGCTTGGTTCACATCGGCCTAAAGGTCTTCCCGGTGGTGATCCTGGGGGGGCTTGACTCCATTCCGGGAGCGGTGGTGGCGGGCATCCTGATCGGCGTCTTGGAAAACCTGGCGGCGGGCTTCTTGGACCCCTATGTCCCTGGCGGGGGCACGCGGGATGTCTTCCCCTTCCTGGTGCTTCTCCTGGTCCTTTGGTTTAAGCCCCACGGGCTTTTCGGCACGGAGGAGATTGAGCGCGTATGAGGAACCCTTGGGCCCAGACCGGCAACTACCGAACCAGCTACCCGCAGGACACCTCCATCTTCGCCACCCATCGGGAGCTCCTTTCCCTCTTGGCCTTCTTGGCGTTTCTCCTCGTGTTGCCCCAGTTCCTCTCCCGCACCCAGGTCTTCATCCTGGACCTCATCCTGGTCTACAGCATCGCCGTGCTTGGCCTGAACATCACCACGGGCTACGCCGGCCTCATCAACATCGGCCAGGCGGCCTTCATGGGGGTAGGGGCCTACACCGCCGCCCTCCTCGCGCCCCAGGGCCTTCCCCTCTGGCTCGTGATCCCCATGGGGGGGCTGGTGGCCGCCTTCTTCGGGTTCCTGGTGGGGATCCCGAGCCTTAGGGTAAAGCACCTCTATTTGGCCCTGGCCACCTTGGCTTTCCAGATGATCTTTGAGTGGAGCGTGGGCCACCTGCCCCTCCTGAAGCAAGGGGGGGCCATGGATATGCCCCGGGGGAGCTTTTTGGGCTATGAGGCGGGTTTCCGCAACCACTTCCACTTCTGGTACTACGTTTCCCTGACGACCCTCGTCCTCCTTGCCCTCTTCTTCCGCAACCTCTTGCGGACCAAGTACGGCCGCGCCTTGGTGGCGGTGCGGGACAACGACCGGGCGGCGGACGCCATGGGCATGGACCCGGGGCGCACCAAGCTCTTCGCCTTCGCCCTGGGGGCCTTCTACGCCGGGGTGGCGGGGGTGCTTTACGCCTACCTCTCCCGGGCGGTGGTGATGGAGGACTACGTCTTCGCCCACTCCGTGAAGTACCTGGCCATGGCCATCGTGGGGGGGCTCGGCACCTTGGTGGGAAGCTTCCTCGGACCCTTGTTCCTGGTCCTGTTAGACGTGAACATGGAGGCGCTTTCCAACCTCATCAAGGCCTTGGGCTTCAGCGTGGCCGGGGTGGACGTGGCGAGCGCCTTAAGGCCCCTGGCCTTCGGGCTCATCATCGTCCTCTTCCTCATGTTTGAGCCGCGGGGGCTTTACAACTGGTGGCGCATCGTGCGGAGCTACTTCCGCACGTGGCCTTTTAAGTACTAGAGGAGGGAAGTATGCGCAAGGGTTTGGTGGCGGTTTTGGCGGCGTTGGGCCTGGCCTTGGGCCAGCAGCAGGTGACCCTTTTCTGGTCGGGGGCCATCACCGGTCCCACCTCGGAGACGGGGGCCCCCTATGGGGCGGGGATTGAGGACTACTGCCGGCACATGGCCCGCGCTATCCCGGGGGTGGTGCTGAGCTGCGTGGTGCGGGACGACCGCTACGATAACGCCACCACGCAGCGCCTCTTTGAGGAGGCGGTGGACCGGTTCAAGATTCCGGTGTTCCTGGGCTACAGCACGGGGGCCATGCTGCAGATGAAGGCCCTCATCCAGGAACTTAGGATCCCCACCCTGCCCGCCTCCAACCACGTGGGCCTCATTGACCCGCCCAACGGGGACTACTACTTCATCCCCGTTTCCACCTATTCCGAGCAGGTGGTGGCCCTCCTGGAGTACATCGCCAAGCAGAAGCGGGGGGCCAAGGTGGCCCTGGTGGTCCACCCCTCCCCCTTTGGCCGGGCCCCGGTGGAGGACGCCAAGAAGGCGGCGCAGCAGCTCGGCCTCCAGATCGTGGACGTGCAGGAGGTGGGGGCGGGGAACCTGGACAACACCGCCCTCCTGCGGCGCTTTGAGGCGGCGGGGGTGGAGTTCGTGGTGCACCAGAACGTGGCGGGCCCCGTGGCCAACATTCTGAAGGACACGCGCCGGCTGGGACTTTCCGGCAAGATGCGCCACCTGGGGGCGGTGTACACGGGCGGGGTGGACCTCATCGCCCTGGCGGGGGAGGCGGCGGAAGGCTTCCTCTGGGCGAGCCCCTACTTCACCCCCCAGGACGACACCCCCGGCATCCGCCTGCAAAAGGACCTGGTGGCCCGCTTCGGCCGCCCGGCGGGCTACGTGGAGAACCACAACTACACCGCGGGTATGCTGGCGGCGGCCATCGCCATTGAGGCCATGAAGCGGGCCCAGGAGCGCTTCAAGCGCATCACCAACGAGACCGTGTACCAGGCCATCGTGGGCATGAACGGGCCCAACGCCTTTAAGCCGGGGCTCGCCGTGTCCACCAAGCAGGGGATTGAGGTGGACTTCACCAAGAGCGAGCGCACGGGGGCGGAGGGGCTTAGGATCCTCGAGGCCAAGGGAGGCCGCTTCGTCCCCATCACCGAGCCCTTCACCTCAGCCCTCTTCCGCAAGGTGCACTACGGCAAGTAGCCCCTTAGGCCCGGGGGGCGACCCCCCGGGCCTTTCCCTCGCGCCATGAGCCTGAACCCCACGCGCCCAGAAGACCTCGGTTCCATCCTGCTTTTGGTCAACAACATTGAGGTGGTCTACCACGACATCATCCAGGTGCTGAGAGGGGTTTCCCTCAAGGTGCCCGAGGGCCGGATCACCGCCCTTTTAGGCCCCAACGGGGCGGGGAAGACCACCACGCTAAGGGCCATCTCCGGCCTCCTCATCCCCGAGGACGGGGAGGTGGTGCGGGGCGAGATCCTCTACGGGGAAAAGCCCATCCACGGCCTGCCCCCCGAGGAGATCGTGAAGCTGGGCATCGTCCAGGTGCTGGAGGGGCGGAGGGTCTTCAAGCACCTCACGGTGGAGGAGAACCTGCGGGTGGGGACCCTCACCCGCAAAGACGCCCGGCTTAAGGAGGAGCTGGAGCGCATCTACCACTACTTCCCCCGCCTGGCCGACCTCCGCCACCGCCTGGCGGGCTACTGCTCTGGCGGGGAGCAACAGATGATCGCCATCGGGCGCGCCCTCTTGGCCAAGCCGAGGCTTCTTCTCCTGGATGAGCCTTCCTTGGGCCTGGCCCCCCTTTTGGTGCGGGAGATCTTTGACATCGTGGCCCGGGTGAACGCCGAGGAAGGGGTCACGGTGCTGGTGGTGGAGCAAAACGCCCGGGTGGCCCTTTCCATCGCCCACTACGGCTACATCATGGAAACGGGGCGGATCGTGTTGGAGGGGAACCGGGACTACCTTTTGGAGAACCCCGACGTCCAGGAGTTCTACCTGGGGGTGGCCAAGGGCGGGGGGCGGAAGAGCTTCAAGGAGGTGAAGGCCTACAAAAGGCGCAAGCGCTTCATGTAGCCCCTTGACCAAATAGTGAAAACTCAGTATCGTTAAGGGCGTGTGGGCCCTGGAGGTGGAGGATCTCGCCGTGCGCCTGGGGGAGTTCTGGGCCCTGGAGGGGGTCTCCTTCCGGGTGCCGGAAGGGGCCTTCGTGGCCATCGTGGGGCCCAACGGGGCGGGGAAGAGCACGCTCCTCAAGGCCCTCTTGGGCCTGGTGCCTTTCCGGGGGAGGGTGCGGGTCTTGGGGCGTCCCTTGGCGGAGGCCGACCCCCTGTGGTTCGGCTACGTGCCCCAGATCAAGGCCTTTGACCGCTCCTTCCCCGCCTTGGCCCTGGAGCTGGTGGCCACGGGGCTTCTCGGGCGCTGGCCCTTCCGCCTGAGCTCCAAGGTGCGGGCGGAGGCCCTTCGCGCCTTGGCCCGGGTGGGGGCGGAGGGCCTGGCGGAAAGGCCCTTGGGCCGGCTTTCCGGGGGGCAGCTCCAGCGGGTCTACCTGGCCCGGGCCTTCGTACGCCGGCCCCGGCTCCTCCTCCTGGACGAGCCCGCCACGGGGGTGGACCGGGCGGGGGAGGTGGACCTTTACCGCTACCTCGAGGCCTATCAGGCGGAAACGGGGGCCACGGTCCTCATGGTCACCCACGACTGGGAGGCGGCCCACCACGCCAGCCACGTCCTGGTGCTCAACCGCAAGGTGGTGGGCTTCGGCCCTCCTGAACGGGCCCTAAGCGAGGAGTGCCTCCGCCAGGCCTTCGGCCACCTGGGCCACGCCCACGGCCTTTACGTGGGGGGTAGCGGTGCTTGAGGCCTTGGCTTATCCCTTCTTCCAGCGGGCCCTCCTGGCCGGGCTTTTGGTGAGCCTCTTGGCCGGGCTCCTTTCCCCCTTCGTGGTGCAAAGGCGGCTTTCCTTCCTGGGGGATGGCCTGGCCCACGCCGCCTTCGCCGGGGTGGCCCTGGGGCTGTTCCTGCGGGGAGAGCCCTTATGGTTCGCCCTCCCCTTCACCTTCGTGGTGGCGCTCGCCATCACCTTCGTGAAGGAACGCACCGAGCTTTCCGAGGACACCGCCATCGGTGTCTTCTTCGCCCTTTCCGTTGCCTTGGGGGCGGTCTTCCTGGCCAAGGCCAAGGGGTACGTGGGGGACGCCATGGGTTACCTCTTCGGCTCCCTCTTGGCGGTGGGGCCTGAGGACCTTTGGGCCTTGGGGCTCCTTGCCCTTTTGGGGCTTTTCCTCCTCCCCCTTTGGGGGAGCTTGGCCTACGCCACCTTGGACCGGGAGCTCGCCCTGGCGGACCGCCTGCCCGTGGTCTTCCACGACTACCTTCTTTCCGGCTTCCTCGCCGTGAGCCTGGTCTTAGCGGTGAAGGTGGTGGGGGTGCTTTTGGTGGCGGCCTTTTTGGTCATCCCCGGGGCCACGGCCCGGCTCCTTTCCCCCACCTTCGCCCGCATGACCCTCCTTTCCCTCCTCTTGGCCGCCCTTTCCACCCTCTTAGGCCTCTTGCTCTCCTTCCTCCTGGACTGGCCCAGCGGGGCCAGCGTGGTCCTGGCCCAGGCGGGGTTCTTTGCCCTTGCCTTCACAAAATGGCTATTTCCGCACGGCAAATAGGGATATACTTAGGGCATGTGGGTTTCCACGAAGGCCCAGTACGGCCTAAGGGCCCTGGTGGAGATCGGCCTCCGCGCCCCCGAGGCGGTGCCGCTTAAGGAGGTGGCCGAGGCCCAGGGCATCAGCCAGCACTACCTGGAGCAGATCGCCGCCCAGCTGCGCCGGGCGGGGTTCATCCGCTCCGTGCGGGGGGCCAAGGGGGGGTACCGCCTGGCCCGCCCCCCGGAGCGGGTCACCGCCCTGGAGGTGGTGGAGGCCCTGGAGGGGAGCCTGGCCCCCGTTTCCTGCATTGAGGACCCGGAAAGCTGCGCCAAGGTGGGGCAGTGCTCCACGGAGCTCCTCTGGAAGCGGGTGGACCTGGCCATGCGCCAGGTTCTGGGGGGGACCACCCTCAAGGACCTCATTGAGGAACGGAAGCTCATAGAGGCGAGGCGCCTCATCCAGCTGGAGCCCGCGGGGTAGGCTTAGGAGGTGCGCGGGATCTACCTGGACCACGCCGCCACCACCCCCCTGGACCCCGAGGTGCGGGAGGCCATGCGGGGAGTGGAGGAGGTATTTGGCAACCCCAGCAGCATCCACCGCTACGGCCAGGAAGCCCGGCGGGTGCTGGAGGGGGCCAGGGAGAAGGTGGCCGCCCTTCTGGGGGTAAGGCCCCGGGAGGTGGTCTTCACCAGCGGGGGCTCGGAGGCGGACGCCTTGGCCCTTTTGGGGGTGGCCTTGGCCAAGGGGCGGGGGCACGTGGTGAGCACGGAGGTGGAGCACTCGGCGGTGCTCGGGGCCCTGCGCCTTTTGGAGCGGTTAGGCTTCGCCGTCACCCGGCTTAGGCCCGACCCCACGGGCCTCGTCTACCCCGAGCAGGTGGCGGAGGCCCTCCGGCCCGACACCATCCTGGTGAGCGTCATGGCGGCCAACAACGAGGTGGGGACCCTTTACCCCGTCCGGGAGATGGCCGAACTGGTTCATGCCCGCGGCGTTCTTTTCCACACGGATGCGGTGCAGGCGGTGGGGCATGTTCCCTTCCGGGCGGATGAGGTGGGGGCGGATCTGGTTTCCTTGAGCGCCCACAAATTCCACGGGCCCAAGGGGGTGGGGGCCCTTTTGGTGCGCCAGGGGGTGGACCTCCTTCCCCTGGTGCCGGGAAGCCAGGAAGGGGGGAGGCGGGGGGGGACGCCAAGCCCGGCCCTGGCCTGGGGCATGGCGGTGGCCTTGGAGAAGGCCCTAAGGCTTCTCCCCGAGGAGGCCCCGCGCCTCGCCGCTCTAAGGGACCGCCTCGAGGCCGGCCTCCTCGCCGTGCCCGGGGTGGAGCGGAACGGCCACCCCACGGCCCGCCTGCCCCACCTGACGAACGTCACCGTGAAGGGGGCGGACGGGGAGGCTTTGCTCCTCGCCATGGACCTCTTGGGCGTGGCGGTGTCCTCGGGCTCCGCCTGCTCCGCGGGGAGCCTGGAGCCCTCCCACGTCCTCCTGGCCCTGGGCCGCTCCCCCAAGGAGGCCAAGGCCTCCTTGCGCTTCTCCTTGGGCCGCGCCACCACCCTCGAGGAGGTGGACAAGGCGGTGGCCGCCTTTAAGGAGGCGGTGGCGCGCGCCCGGGGCTAGCCCTGCTTCTTGGCGAACTCCTCCCTGAGTTCCCGCCTCAGGATCTTCCCCACGCTGGACTTGGGGAGGCTATCGCGGAAGGCGATGATGCGGGGCACCTTGTAGGCGGCGAGGTTTTGGCGGCAGAAGG
>NZ_JAKTNS010000054.1:0-9628 GCF_022760915.1 Thermus thalpophilus
AGGCGCGGAAGTCCCTTGGGGTTATGCCCTATGGAGGTTTTGACGTGTACATAGCTTCCTCCCTTTCCTCCGGAAACCCTACCCCAAGGGGGTGGTCTACCTGGACGCCCCTTACCTCCTGGTAGGAGGGGAGAGGGTGGTGCCGGAGCCCATCCCTCACCCGAAGGGAAAGCGCTCCGTTCCCTTCGCCCACCTGGTGGGGGTCCTCCCCCTGGAGGACCTCCTCCTGGTGAACCCCGAAGACCTTTAGATGACCCGCACAGGCTCCCGGTCCTGCACCAGGTGGGCCCACTGGGACACCAGGTAGCCCAGGACTGGGGGCCAGGCCTCCCTCGCCAGCCGGGGGAGGTCCTTCGCCACCTCCACGAGGTCCACCCCGAAGAGGGCAAGGACCGAGGCGGCCAGCAGGGCCAGGTAGGCCAAGCGGGAGAGGGGACCGTAGACCCAGGAGTGGCTGGCCCCCCGGTGGGGGTGGAGGAGCCGATAGGGGGCCCAAAGGGCGCTTAGAGGCCCCCACCTGCGGCTTGGGCGGCTTTCGGGCAGGTCGATGTCCGGGGAGAGAAAGAGGGTTCCCACAAACCCGCCGGCCAGGTACCCCACCGCCGCCTCGAGGGGGGCGCTGGCGGAGAGGGCCACCGCCGGGGCAGTAAAGCCCAGGAACAGGGTGGTCAGCCGTTCGTGGCTCCTGCCATCCATACCCCTAGGATAGGGGCATCATAGAGGAGGAGGTGTACCATGCAGTGTGCCGTGGATCTCCTCTGGTTTCTCGGGGTTATGAACTTTTCCTTCGCCCTCGGCGGGGCGGTGAGCCTCTTCCTGAGGAAGCTCTTCAAGGAGAAGGGGGTGGCGCGGGCTGAGCTCGCCCTGGGGACCGCCTGAAAACCCATCAGGAGAGGGGACCCTGGCGGGGAGGAGAACCTCCCCGCTCGTCCTTTACCGGAGGACTACCTCTCTCCGCCTCCGGTCCGGTCCCCGCACCTCCACGGCCCGCTCCACCCGGGAGAGAAGGGCCTCGGCGTTCTCCCCAAGCCGCCTCGCCGCCTCCTCGGGGGCCCAGTTACCAGTTAGAGGTGAGGAGAAGGTCTAGGTCCTCGCGGTGGGCCGCCTCCACCAGGCCGAAGAGGACCTCGGCGGCGAAGGGGGTGAGCCGGGCCTTGCCCAGGTCGTCCAGGACCAGGACGTCCACCTGGTCCAGAAGCCTCGGGGCCTCGGGGTCTTGGGCCTCGAGGCGGGCCCGCTCGTAGAACTCCCACTCGGAGAGAAAGAGGGCCCGCTTCCCCTCCTGGGCCTTGCCCCAGGCCGCCCGCACCGCCAGGTGGGTCTTGCCCGTTCCCGGGGGGCCGAAGAGGTAGAGCACGCCCCCTTCCCTCTGCCACCCCACCACGGCCTCGAGGACCTCCCGCCTCCCCTCCCAGGGCCTCTCCAGGTAGCCCCGGTAGGCGGGGGGGAGGCTTTCCCGGTAGACCCGGCTCCAATACCACCGCCGCCAGACCCTCCCCACCTCCGCCATGTACCGCTCCGGCTCCCGGTGACGACTCCCCGTTCTTAAGAACGGGGCTTCTCGGGTCTCATGGGACGGCCCGTGCCGTACCCATCCCCGAAGGCTCCGTCCAAGCCCAACGCCAGAATGACCTTCGCGGCAGCCACGTCCCTGTCCAACACACACCCGCACTCGCAAGAATGGATGCGCTCGGACAGTTCCTTCTTCTTGACGCTGCCGCATTCGGGGCAAATCTGGCTTGTATGATGTGGCTTTACAGCCACTACTCTCCGCCCGGCGCTCGCAGCCTTGGCGGAGAGGATGCTGATGAAGGACGACCAGCCCGCGTCCAGCACGCCCTTGGATAACCGGGTGCGGGCCAGGCCGGAGGTGTTCAAGTCTTCGTGGACGATGGTTCCGTATCGGTTGACGAGTTCTCGGGCCAGCTTGTGGTGGAAGTCCTTGCGCTGGTTGGCTACTTTGCGGTGCTGCCGGGCCAGGCGCATTTTGAGCTTCCTGTGTCGGTGGGAACCGCGCCTTTTCCTGGATAGAGCCCGCTGAGTGCGGGCCAGTTTGGCCTCGGCCTTGCGGTACGCCCTGGGAGGGGCAAAGGTCTCCCCATCCGAGGTCGCCACAAAGTGGGAAAGTCCCAGGTCTATGCCCACCGCTTTCTCCGATGGGGGTAAGGGCTGGGCCTGCACCTCGCAGACGTACACCGCGTACCAGCATCCGGCGGAGCGCTTGATGGTGAAGGTCTTGGGCACCCCCTCCAGGGGGCGGTGCTGCTTCATCCGCACGTGGCCCACCCCCGGAACCTTGACCTTGCCGTTGCCCAGGGGCTTGCCCGGCCCGACCCAGTTCCCATCCCGCCACACCTGGGGGAAGGTGAAGCTTTTCCACCAGCCCCGCCCCCGGAAGCGCGGGTATCCCGCCTTCTCCCCCCGCTTTACGCGGGAGAAGAAGCCCTGGAAAGCCCGGTCAAGCCGCTTCAGGGTCTCCTGCAAGACCTGGGCGTACACCTCCCGGTACTCCGGCCTCACCGCCTTGACCTCGCCCAAGAGCCGCATCTGCTCGTACAGCGTGACCGACTTCCCGGCCTTTTTCCAGGCCTCACGGCGCTCCTGTAAAGCGGCGTTGTACAGTTCCCTCGTCAGGTCCAGGATATGCACCAGGGCGGCTTCCTGGGCTCTTGTGGGGTACAGGCGGTATACAAAAGCTTTTTTGTGGGTGGTATGCTCTATATGCGTCGCCTCCTATCCAGGTGATGCCGGGCTCGGGGTGTTGCCGCACCGCCGGGCCGTTTCTGTTCCCAGCATACAACCCCTGCGGGGTTGGTGGCTCAGCCCGAAGGGCTAGCGGGATAGGGGTCCATGTACCCCCGCATTGAAGATGCGGGGCACTATAGCCCCTTCCACACCATCCCCTTCCCTGTAGCCGGGCGAGGACGAGCGCCTCCGCCTTCCTGCCCTCTCTGCCCGAGAGGAGCTCCTGGAGGAGGCGGCTCCCCAGGAAGGGAAGGCCGAAGAAGGCCTCTTCCAGGAGCCCCCGGACTACCCGGTTAGCCCTGGCCTCCGGTGTTTTGGGGAGGCAGGAGTCCGGCGATGAGGGCGTAGAAGCGCCCATCCCTCACCTCCACCAGGGGCGCCCTGGGGCCGGGGTAGAGGGCGAGGTCGGCCTCCTCCCCCTCCACCTCCTCCAGGGCCTCCTTCAGGAAGCGCCCGTCCACCGTCACCTCGCCGTCCCCTTCCCCGGGCAGGACCTCCTCGGAGACGGGGGCCCACGCCTCGTCCAGGGCCTGCACCCGCACCTCGCCCCCGCCCGCCTGAAGGCGCACGGGGTGGTTCTGGGGGGCGGCCACCACCAGGGCCCGCTTCAGCGCCTCGAGGAGGTTCTTCCTTTCCGCCCCGATCCGGCCCACGGGGGGCACCTGGGGAAGGACGCCCCGGTAGGGAGGAAAGCCTCCGTCCGCGAGGGGCAGGCCCGCCCGCCCGTCCCGGCCCACGGCCACCAGGGCCCTCCCGTCCCAGGCCAGGCGGAAGGACACCTCCCCCTCCAGGCCCTTCAGGGCCTCCTCCGCCTGCGCCGGGAGGGGATAGGCCCCTTCCCGGAAGACCTCGGCCCTCACGGTGTAGAGGTGCAGGCGGTACCCGTCCGTGGCCGCCACCCGCACCCGGGGCTCCTCCACCTCCACCAGGACCTTGGCCTGGTGGCTGGTGAGGCGCCTGCCCAGGGCGAGGGCGCTCCTCAGGGCCTTCAGGAAGTCTTCCCCGGCTCGGAAGATCTCCTCCCCCTCCTCCTCCAGGACGGCCAGGGAGAAGGGAGGAGCGGTGTGGAGCTCCGCCCGGAGGGGGCCTCCCCGCACCAGGAGCCGCCCCTCCAGGAGGGCCACCTCCACCTCCCCCTCCACCTCCTCCAGGAGCCCCAGGAGGGGCCTGCGGGGGAGGGCCACGGGGGGGAAGCTTCCCTCCCCCACCCGGACCTCCACCTCCACCCCGCCGGGGCCCGTGGACCACACCCTCGCCCCGTCAAAGCTCACGTAGTCCGGGCCGTACCGGGGAGGGGTCAAGCGCTTCAGCGCCTCCTTGAGCCTCGAGGCTTCTACCTTGGTCCTCTCTGCCGTGAGCATCCTCCACCTCCAAAGGGAGACCGAGGGGTGGGCCCTCCCACCCCCCGGCCCTCCCTCGCCTACCGCTTCACCGTCTCCCCGTTGGCGTTGAGCCGCACCACCTCAGGGAGGGGCTTCCCCGCCGCCACCGCGTCCGGGAGGCCCTTCAACCTCTCCAGGACCTTGAAGGGGATGTAGCGGTGCTCCCCTTCAATCACCACCCGGGGGTAGCGGTAGAGCTCCCTGCCGATGCCCCACGCCACCGCCGCCCGCTTGAGCGCCCCGGAGATGCCCCCCTTGAAGGGCTCCATGTCCGTGGCCCCGGAGCCGTCCTGCTTCTCCACCCACTCCCCGGTCTCGGGGTTCTTGATGGCGATGCTGGCGATGACCCCGTGCTCGTCCCCCACCTGGGCCGGGGTGTAGCGCACCTGCCACCCGAAGGGCCCGAAGGCCTCATCCAGGCGGGCCATCACCGCCCGGGCGTCGATGAAGGGGGCGATGGTGGTCTGCCCGTTCTTGGTGCTGATCACCTTCCACTCGATCTCCTCCGCCGTGAGGGGCCGGGTGAGCCTGGCAATCGCTTCCGCTACCGTCATCCTTCACCTCCTTCGCTTCCTTCCGGGGGGGCTTTGGCCCCCCAAGCCCTTCGTCCGTCTTAGCTACACGGGAGGGGGAGGAGGGGGTGAGCGTGTAGCTAAGACAACCCCCTCCTTCCCCGGGCTTCCTACCTCGGCCCTTTCAGGGGGCCTCCTCCCTGTAGATCAGGTAGAGGGCGAGGGCCACGGTCAGGGCCAGGGCTTCCACGGCGAGGACGGCGAAGTCCAGGACAGCCAGGACGACTTGAAGGACTTCCATAGGCCTCTCCGTCTGGGGGGGCTTCAGCCCCCCAGGCCCTCTACTTCTGCCGGAGGGGGATCATCCCCTTCTTGAGGACGAGCTCCACCATCAAGGCCTCGAGGGCCCCCCTGGCCTCCTCCGGCGTGGGGAAGTCCACCCGCACCGCGCCGTGGTCCAGGAGAAAGACCAGGGCGCTCCCCTCGAGGCGCACCTCCACCACCCGCTCCAGGTTCAGGAGCTTGCTCTGGCTCTTCAGGTACAAAAACACCGCTCCACCTCCCGCTCATTCCCGTGGGGTCTCTGCCCCCTGGCTCTCCTCCCCAAAGAGGTCCCGGAGCCACCGGTAGCGCTCGGGGTCTTCCTCTCCGGGCCTGGCCACGAGGCCCGTCTCCTCGAGGAGCCCCACCAGGAGAACGAGGGCGAGGAAGGGGCCCACCAGAAGGCCGAGGAGCAGAAGGAGCTCTACCACGGCCTCCTCCCCTTCAGGGCTCGCCTCGCCCGCCGTTCCCGCCGCTCCCGGGGGAAGGCCCCGGGGTGGAAGGGCGCCCGGAAGGACCGATCTTTGCGGATGGCCTCGAGGGCCAGGACCTGAAGCCTGGCGCGAAGGCTCATGCCGCCCTCCTCAAGTAGGCGAGGACGAAGGCCCCCTGGACGAAGAGCAGGACCGGGACGCCCCAGGCCAGGGGCGAAGGGGCCCCCTCCTGCCACCGAAGGACGAGCCAGCAAGCGGCCAGAATGTTCCCCAAACCCGCCAAGTGCCCGACAAACCTCCACATGCTTCCCTCCAAACGAAGACGAGGGGCGGGTCTTCCCCGCCCCCCTGCCCTTCTTCCGCCTAGGCCACCGGGCGCTCCGCCGCCCGCGTCTCCACCTGAGCCCTCCGCTTCTCCCGGAGCCAGAGGGAGAGGACCACGGCCACCTGGTGCTTGCAGGGCCGGGTCTTCCCCTGGGCGTAGGCCGGGCAGGTGCAGGTCTCGGCCTCGAGGTCCACGAGGTAGCGCTTCCCCGGCTGGCTCTCGCTCTCCACCACGAAGAGCCCCTCCATCCCCGCCACGGGGTGGACCTTCCCGAGGAGCGCCTTGGCCTTCTCCAGCTTGCCCAGGGTCTGGAAGAGCCTTTCCTTTAGAGGCATCGTCTACCTCCTTCGCCGCTTCCCGTGGGGCCGCTAGGCCCCCAGGCCCTCGGTCTTAGACACATGAGAGGGGTCAAAGAGGGAATGCAGTCAAGACACCACCGAGGAAGGCCCAGGGTGCCCACCGCAGGGCCAGGTGGACGGCAAACGAGTAGACTGGCCCCATGGAACCCCACCCCCTCCGCCTCCTGGAGGAGGGCAGGGACCGGGAGGCGGAAGCCCTCCTCCAAACCCCCCAAGAAGGCCTCCTGGAGGCCGAGCGCCTGGCCCTCCTGGGCTTTCTTGAGGGGCGGAAGGGGGACCTTCGGGCCTACCGCACCCTGGCCCTGGAGGCCGCCCGAAGGGCCCAGACCCCCTTCACCCTCTACCACCTGGGCCTGGCCCTACCCCCAAAGGCGGGGGCCCTGGCCCTGGAGGAGGCCCTCCACCGCTTCGGGGGGGACGCCAAGGGGGAGGCCCGGCTCCACCTGGCCTTGGCCATCGCCCTGGAGCGCCTGGGCCGGCCCGAGGCCCTGGCCCACGCCGCCCTCGCCCGCCTCAAGGACCCCTCCCCCTGGACCATCCTGCACCACCTGCGCCTGGAGCTCCTCTTCGGCACGAAGCCCCTCCCGGAGGTCCTGGAGGAGGCGGAGCCCTTCCTGCCCCACCCCTTCCCCGGGGTGCGCCTCCTCGCGGGGCACACCCTGGCCCTGACTCACCTCCTCCGGGGAAGCCCAAAGCGGGCCAAAAACCTCCTCCGGGGCCTCCTCTCCCTCCTGGAGCCGCAAAGCCTCGCGAGCTTCCTCGTCCTCGGGGCCCTGGCCCTGGACCCCCCAGAGGTCCGGCTCCTCCTGGAAGGGGCTAAGGCCTTCCTCCCCCGGGAGGGCTGGCCCTGGGGGTTTTACCTCCTGGCCCGGGGGCTTGGGGAGGGGGATGAGGCCCACCTCCTCGCCGCCCACGGCCTCCTGCGGGAGGACGGGGCGCTCTACGCCCTCCTGGCCGAGGCCCGCCTGAAGGCGCTCGGGATGGAGGTGGAGGCCCCCCTGGCCCCGGGGCTCGCCCCCGCTCTCCGCCCGGAGGCCCGGGCCCTCCTTTTGGGAGAGGCCGGAACCCCTCTCCTTCGCTTCCTCGGGGGAGGCCCCCTCCCCTCCCTGGGCCCCAGGGGCACCGAGGCCCTGGCCCTCCTCCTTGCCCACGAGGCAGGCCTTTCGGGAGAGGCCCTGGGGGAGACGCTTTACGGGGAGCCCAACCCGGGGGCCCTAAAGGCCCTCCTCCACCGCCTGCGGGAGAAGGGCTTCCGCATCTCCTGTCCCCCTTACCGCTTGGAAAACCCTCCCCCCTCGGACCTCGGAGCCTTCCTTAAGGCCCTCTCCCGGGGGGACCTGGAGGGGGCCCTGGCCCTCTACCAAGGCCCCCTCCTCCCCTGGAGCCAGGCCCCGGGGGTGGAGGAACTCCGCCTGGAGCTGGAGGAGACCCTGAAGCAGGCGGTGCTGGCCCAAGGGGACACGGAAAGCCTCTTCCTCCTGGCCGAGCGCCTGAAAGAGGACCTGGAGGTCTGGGAGGCCCTCCTGGAGAGGCTACCCCCCGAGGACCCCCGCCGCCTCATCGCCCGGGCCCGGGTGGCGAGGCTCCGCCGGGAGTACGGGGTGTGAGGCCGGGGGAAAGCAGTCGGGGCGCCAGCAGGCCAAAGCGGGCCCGGAGGGCCGGGCCAGGAGGAGGAGCCAGGCCAAGAGGAGGAGCCAAAGGACTTTGCCCCTCATGCCCCCAGGGTGCCACGGGAAGGGTTACGCGGAAGGGGTTCCATAGCTGGCCTCCCGCGTAACCTCGCGTAACCTCCCCCCTGCTACCCTGAGGCCAGCCTGAGGATAGCCGAGAGGGGTGAAAGCCATGCAAGACGGGATGTTGCAGCTACCCGTGGTGAACCTCCAGGAACCCGCCCAGGCACCAACCCGGGGAGGGATGAACTACAAACCAAGCCGCTTCAACCACTTCCACACCCTGCCCACGGGCGAGAAGCTCGCCTTCAACTCCCTCTCCGGTGGCCTGGCCGTCTTGGATTCAGAAGGATGGGCGCGCTACACGGCCCTGGTCAAGGGGGAGCCCTTGGACCCCAAGAACCCTGTAGACCAGGGGCTCGTGGAAGGCCGCTTCGTCGTTCTCGAGAACTTTGACGAGCTGGCCTACCTTAAGACCCTCCACCTGCGGCAGCGCTACACCACGGAAGCCTGGAGCCTAACGATCTGTCCCACCATAGACTGCAACTTCGGCTGCGACTACTGTTTCCAGCGGCACCGGGTGAGCCGCATGACCGAAGCGGTTCAGGCCAAGCTTCTTGAGGTCTTCGCTCAAAAAGCCCCCCGCCTCAGCAAGTTCTTCGTCACCTGGTTTGGCGGTGAGCCCACCCTGGCCTGGGATGTTGTTCAGAAGCTATCCCAAGGATTCATGGAGATGGCCGAGAGGAACCGCGTGGAGTACAGCGCGAGCCTCATCACGAACGGCTACCTCCTGGACGAAGGGAAGGTGGCGGACATGGTCCGTTACCGCATTCACCTGGTCCAGATCACCCTGGACGGGGACGCTCCCTACCACGACCAGCGCCGCCACCTCCTTACCGGGGAGGGGAGCTTTGAGCGCATCCTGGCCAACCTGCGCCTCTTCCTCGGGAAACCTGTCTTCGTCCACATCCGGGTCAACGTGGACGTCCGGAACCGCGAGGGTGTGCCCGCCCTCTTGAAGCGTCTGGCCGAGGAAGGGCTGGCCCACCAGGAGAACCTGCGGGTCTACTTTGCCCCCGTAACCTCCACCGCCCCGCCCAGCCACGGGGTCAAGGGGTTCTGCTTTACCCGCAAGGACTTCGCCCGGATTGAGCCGGAGTACTTCACCCTTGCGGAAAGCCTAGGCCTGGCCACCCTTCCCTACCCCTCCCTTCAGCTTGGAGGGTGCGTGGCTGCCCATCCGGAGGGCTTCGTGGTGGAGCCCGACAGCACCCTGCAGAAGTGTTGGGACACAGTGGGGCAGCCCGAGTTCGCCGTGGGCAACCTCCTGGAATACGATCCCCTGCAACTTGCGGAGAACCCCGTTTACCAGCGCTGGATGTCCTGGGACCCCTTCTCCGAAGAGCTCGCCTGCTCCCGTTGCACCTGGCTTCCTGCGTGCATGGGGGGGTGCCCCTTGAAGGTGGTCTTCCCCGAGGCCATGCCTGAGGGGAAGGTGGAGCTGGAGTGCACCACCTTCAAGTGGAACTGGAAGCGTACCTTTACTTTGCTAGCCGAACGTGCAGGCGAGGCAGAGCCGGCACCTCGCCCCTGCACGGGCTAGGGAAAGGAGGTGAGGAGGATGCGGTGGATTGTCAGGCCTTCTCGCGTGCAACCCTTAGGAGACCCGGGTTGCGGCGGTAGGCGTCCGTGTCCAACAAAAAACCCGCCGGTGCTAACATAAATAGGTAGGCTGAGTAGAAGGCAGTGAGGGGGAATCCCCAATCTGCCTTCTTATCTTCGAGGAAGCGTTGTGTTTTGGCAACTCTGGAGCGAGTTTCTCTTAGAGTGGAACCTGACCAGGCGCTACTGGTTTGACACCCTGGCGGGGCTTCTGGCCT
>NZ_JAKTNS010000055.1:0-8993 GCF_022760915.1 Thermus thalpophilus
TTCTCTCCCTTCTCCCGCCCCCTCCGGGGTACAAGGCAATTTACTAGGCAAGCCCACACCGACTGGAAACTGGCCTTGGAAACTTTCATCAGCGACAGCTACCACACCCTCATGACCCACCGCTCAATGATCGAGCTTGGAATCGCCCCCCGGGATGCCAAATACGCCATGTACGGCGAGCAAATCCACATCCCGGGCAAAGGGCACGGCGCCATGGTGGTGGGTAGCCCTCCCGGCGCGAGCCTCCCTCCGTTTTGGGGCTACCCCGAAGAGATGATGGAACGCGCCAAAGCGTCCTACCCCACGCGGGAACAGTGGGAGGTGGCGAAGGAAACCCGCATTTTTCTCTTAACCCTTTTTCCCAACTTTTCCCTCCACAATCCCATCCGAAAGCCCGACCACAAATTCCCTAAACCGATTCCCATGCTGACCTTCCGCGTGTGGCACCCCCTGGGTCCAGGGCGGATCGAGATCATCTCGTGGGGAATGGTGGAAAAGGACGCTCCCGACTGGTTTAAGGAAAAGGCACGCCATTCCTACCTTCGCTTCTTTGGCTCCTCGGGCACGTTCGAGCAGGACGACACGGAAATCTGGTCCCATGTGGCGGCTAACGCTGGCAGCACCCTGGGGCGCCAGCTCCGCTTCAACTATCAGATGGGAAGGAACGCGCCGGTAGACCCCAACTGGCCAGGACCTGGCGTCGCCTATCCCATCAACTTCACCGACGAGAATTTGCGGAATTTCTATCGTCGTTACCTTGAGATGGTCCTTCCCTAAGGGGGGTGGGAAACCATGGACCCGATCCGGGAAATTTTGGACTTTCTCCACCACGAGGCGGAGCTTCTTGACGAGGGTCGCTACCGGGACTGGCTTGAGCTGGTTACCGACGATATCGTCTACCAAGTTCCCATCCGCATGACGCGGGAGCGCTCCCCGGAAGGGGGTCCAAGCGGGGTCAGCGACCGCATGTTTCACCTGGACGAAGACCGCACCTCCCTAGAGATGCGCGTGGCCCGTTTGGAAACGGGTTTTGCCTGGGCAGAGGATCCACCCTCGAGGCTGCGGCACTTTGTGACCAATGTGCGCGTGGGTCAACCGCGTAGCACAGAGCGGGGGGAAGAGGTGGAGGTGCGCTCGAACCTCCTCCTGTTTCGCAGCCGCTGGGACAAACCGGAGTTCACCTTCCTTTCCGCCGAGCGCCGAGACGTGCTCCGTCGGGAAGGAGGGCGCTGGAAGTTGGCGCGCAGGCTGGTGATCCTTGATCACAGCACCCTCCCAACGCATAACCTTAGCTTTTTCCTGTAATAGGCGCCATGATCACCCTAACCAACGAATTCACAACGGTCATCGTCGAGAAGGTGCAAACCGGAAACGGGGAGCGCCTCCGCATCCGCTCGCCTCGGCTTGGCTACAGCATCGACCTGGACCCGATAGAGCTGGAGGCCCTCACCTGGCAGACGGTGGAAACCTTTTCCCGATTGCTGACCACCCCCTTCGGACCCGATGACGGGGAGGTGGAGGTACGCCCCCTCTCCGACCTGCTCATCTTCGCAAATGGATGCGAATATGGGAACGAATAGGGCACCCGTCTTGATCATCGGGGCCGGGCCCGCCGGTCTTCTCCTCGCCCACCTCCTCCACCGGGAGGGCATTGGGGTGGTGGTCCTCGAGGCCAAGAGCCGGGAGTACGTGGAAACAAGCCCCCACCGCATCCGCGCCGGGGTGATGGAATGGGGCACCCGGGAAATCCTGGTCCAGGCGGGCCTTGGGGAAAGCCTCCTCCAAAACGGGTACGAGCACCAGGGCATCTACCTGGCCCACGCCGGGGAGCTCCACCGCATAGACTTCCCGAGCCTGGCCGAGGGGTGGCGCATCTGGGTCTACGGGCAGCAGTACCAGGTAAGGGACATGATCGCCCGGTTCCTGGAGGAGGGCGGGGAGATCCTGTTTGAACACGAGGTGGTGGACCTGGCCGACCTCACCACCGCCCCCAAGGCCCGCTACCGCACCCCCGAGGGCCGGGAAGGAGAGTTGGAAGCGGAGTTTGTGGTGGGAGCGGACGGCTCCCACAGCCGCGCCCGGAGCTTCGTGCCCGGCCTCCTCCTCAAACAGACCACCTACCCCTTCGCCTGGCTCGGCATCCTGGCGGAAACCGCCCCCGCCGCCGAGGAGCTCATCTACGCCAGCCACGAGCGGGGCTTCGCCCTCTTTTCCATGCGCTCCCCCAGCCTGGCCCGCAACTACCTCCAGGTGTCCCCCGAGGAGAACCTGGACGACTGGCCCGAGGAGAGGATCTGGGAGGAGCTCAACCTCCGCCTGGACGGGGTGGCTAGGGTGGAGCCGGGTCCCCTTTTGGAAAAGAGCCTAACCCCCCACCGGGCCTTCGTGGCCGAGCCCATGCAGTACGGCCGCCTTTTCTTGGTGGGGGATGCGGCCCACGTGGTGCCCCCCACCGGGGCCAAGGGCATGAACCTGGCGGTGGCCGATGCCGTGGCGCTCTTCCAGGCCCTTTGGGCCCTTTACAAGAAGGGAGGGGAAGAGGGCCTACGTCGGTACACCCAAACCTGCTTGGACCACGTGTGGCAGGGGGAGTTCTTCTCGTACTGGATGACCCATCTGCTCCACACCCAACCCGACTCCTTCCAAGAAGGGCTCCGCCGGGCCCACCTGGCGCAGGTCCTCAGTTCCGAAGCCCTTAAGCGCTTTCTGGCGGAGAACTACACGGGGCGGCGCACCACGGGGCGGTGGGTGCGGAGTCTGGCCTAGCGTTCGGCTATTTGGATCTGGCCGTTCGTCTATACCGAACCGGGCCCTTGTCCGCTCCGGCACACAGGGTAAACTCTTCCCAAAACCCTTAGGGGAGGTCAAAGATGTTCGAGCGCAGGCGGGTTCTGAAGTGGCTCATCGGCACCACGGGTGCCCTGGCTTTGGGCCAGGGATGGGCGCAGCGGTACCCTTCCCGGCCCATCACCCTCATCGTGCCCTGGTCCCCCGGGGGAAGCACCGATCTCACGGCCCGGGCCTTGGCGCCGGTGTTGGAGAAGATCCTCAAGGTGCCCGTTCAGGTGGTGAACCGCACCGGGGGTGGCGGGGCGGTGGGCCACGGGGCCATCGCCCAGGCCCGGCCGGACGGCTACACCATCGGGATTATCACCCTCGAGGTGGTGCTGCCACCCTGGGTAGCCCAGACCAAGATCAACGCCGACATGTTCTCACCCATCTCGCTTTTGGTGCTCAATCCGGTGGCCATTGTGGTCCGCAAGGACGCTCCTTGGCGCAGCGCGCAGGAGCTTATTACCGACATCAAGCAAAACCCTGGCAAATACAAAGCCTCCGGCACCGCTAGGTGGGGCTCCTACGACTTCGCCCGGTTAGGCTTACTTTGGAAGTTGGGGCTAAAAGACGATGCGCTTCCCTGGGTTCCCACGCAGGGAGCGGCCGCAGCCATGCAAGAGCTCCTCTCAGGGGGAATCCACGTGGCCTTCGTCTCCATCGGAGAGGCGAGCGCACTGGTCAAGGCCGGCGAGGCCCGCTACCTGGCCTTTATGACCGACAAGCGGTTCCCCAGCTTCCCTGAGGTACCCACCCTCAAGGAGCTGGGCGTGGACTGGACGTTCGCTTCCTTCTTGATGGCCGCCGC
This sequence comes from Thermus thalpophilus, assembly GCF_022760915.1. Classification (NCBI taxonomy): domain Bacteria; kingdom Thermotogati; phylum Deinococcota; class Deinococci; order Thermales; family Thermaceae; genus Thermus; species Thermus thalpophilus. The sequence continues at coordinate 3,641 of NZ_JAKTNS010000055.1, forward strand.
GCCCAGGTTCACTTTGCCTTCGGTGATAGACGTCTTGGACAAGGCCTTCGCCCAAGCCGTGCAGGACCCTGACTTTGTCCGCTTCATGCAGAACGCAAACCTGGTCATCAACCATCTGGACCGCAAACAAAGCCTGGCCTTCCTCCAGGAGCGAGCGAAGACCATGAACCAAATCACCCAGGAACTGGGGCTTAAATTCTAAGGGGGCGGGAATGCAGGAAGAAAGGGTCTGGGAAGCCCTTGTAGCCCTTATCGCTGTCTTCCTTGGCCTGGCCGTCTGGCATTTTAGCGGGAGCCTTCCACCTGGCCAGGGGGGCGCCCCCGGTCCGGCTTTCTTCCCGCGGATCCTAGCCGGGATTTTGGTTCTAGGAGGCCTAGCCCTTCTGGCGAGGGTCGGACGGCAAGCCGGGCTCAAGCCCTTCTGGACGTTGCGCAGGGAATCGTTCGTTCGGATGGTTCTCCTCTGGAGCGCCCTTTGGCTTCTTCCCTGGCTCCTTCCCAAGCTCGGGCTGGTGTTTACTGCGGTTGTCTACAGCATGTTGACCGCAGCCTTGCTCGGGGCCCGCCGTGCGGAGGTCCTCTATCTCGGACTGGTGGTGGGCGCGTTGGTGCAGCTTGTCTTTGCCGAGTTGCTCAAGGTGAGGTGAGGCGTGTTCGGCTTTGACACCCTGCTTGCCCTGCTCTTGGGCGTGGTCTATGGCCTTCTTAAAGGGGTGCTTTTCCCAGGAATCCCCGCAACCTTGAGCCTGGTGCTGGTTCTTCCCATCCTAATCTTCTTGAGCCCGGCTGAAGCCGCCGCCGCCGTCATAGGCCTTACCACCACGGCCATCTTCACCGGCGACGCTGGTTCCGTGATGGTTCGGGTTCCAGGAACCCCGGCCTCGGCCGCCTATACCGAGGAGATCCACGAGGTGGGCCGGACCCGTTCCCCGGCCTTCGCCCTGGGCCTATCCACCACTGCAGCGACCGTGGGGGGGTTGATCAGCATCCTCTTTTTGGTGCTGGGATCCTTGGGGCTTGCCCAGGTGGCTAAGCTCTTTTCGTCCGTGGAGAATACCTGGGTGGTCCTCATGGGGGTCATCAGCGGTATCTTTGGGGCTCCCTCCCTGTTGAAGGGTATTTTGGGCTTCGCCTTTGGAATGCTCCTGGGTACTGTGGGGGTCGATCCCTCCTTCGGAACTCCCCGCTTCACCTTCAACAACCCCTACTTACTCGGGGGCATAGAGTTCATCGTAGCCCTGATCGCCCTCTTCGGGGTCAGCGAGGTGCTCTATGCCTTACATGCTTTCCCTTTGCACAAGACCCAGGGTCAGGCCCAGCCCAGTTTTGACTTAAGACGGCTCTTGCGCACCTTTTTCCTCGAGGCTCCCCTAACGGTCTGGCAGGAGCGCTGGCTCCTTTTGCGTTCCAGTTTAATCGGGGTTTTCATAGGCCTCATGCCGGGGGCGGGTTCAGACACAGCGGCTTGGATGAGCTCCAATTTTGTCCGCCTCCGCCGCAACCACAAGCCTGAACAGGTGGCGCTGGCCGGGGCAGCGGGTAGCGACTCTACCATCGCCGGGGACTGGATCCCCACCTTGGCTCTGGGAATCCCGGGGGACACCATGACCACTGTGGTGCTGGGTCTGTTCATGGCCCTCGGCATCACTCCGGGCCCGGCGCTCTTCAAGGATCAGCTCGGGCTGGTATTCCAGATCTACCTGGCTTTCTTCCTGAGCGCTGTGGTCTTCCGACCACTGATTGGCTTCCTTGCGGTCATTCTCGTAAGTCGGATCACCCAGATCCCGCGCCATCTCCTGCTGAGCGCCGTGATGAGCCTCTGCATCGTGGGCGCTTATGCCATCAACCGCAACCCCGACGACCTTTTCCTGCTTCCCACCCTGGGGCTTTTCGGCTTTCTGCTACGGAAGAGCGGGTTCACCTTGGGGCCCATCGTGCTGGGTCTGGTGCTGGGCCCGCTTCTGGAGCAGAACGTCACCATGAGCTTGATCAAGGCGGGAGGAAATTTGATGGCGTTCTTCAACCGCCCCATGGCAGCCGCATTGGCCCTCATTGACGTGGTGTTGGTGATCACCCTTTTGCACCTGCGCAGGCGGGAAGCAAGGGCCAAACCGGTTTCGGATTTGGCCGGGAGGTACGAGGAGTGAGAGCCTGGGTCCTTCGGGACTATGGCCACCTCCAGCTGGAGGAGAGCCCTGTGCCCCATGGAGAGGGCCTTCTCCTCAAGGTGGCGGCCGTGGGCCTTTGCGGCAGCGATCTGAGCGTCTACAAGGGCACTCCCGCCATGCGGGCACGCTGGCACCCTCCCCTCGTCTTGGGGCACGAGGTGGTGGGGGTGGTGGAGGAAGGCCCAGGGGAACTCCTCGGGCAAGGGGTGGCCCTCTACCCCGCCCTGTCCTGCGGGACCTGCGGCGCCTGCCTGGGGGGAAGCCCACACCTTTGCCCCGAGCGGCGCCACCTGGGCTTCCACCTTCCAGGAGGGCTTGCGGAGTGGATCCGCATCCCCGCCGCCCTGGCCTACCCCTTGCCCGAGGGGCTTCCCCTTTGGAAGGGGGCCTTGGCCGAACCCCTGGCCGTGGCCCTGCACGCCGTGCGCCGGGCAAGGCCTAGGCCTGGGGAACGGGCTTTGGTGGTGGGAGGCGGGGCCATGGGGGCCTTTGCCGCCTGGCTCCTCCGGGAAGAAGGAATAAGGGTAGACCTCTTGGAGCCCAAGGGGGAGCGGGCTGAGCGGCTAAAGGCCTTGGGGGTGGTGGAAAGCGTTGCCCTGGCGGCGGAAGAGCTCGCCGAACAACCTTATCCCCTGGTGGTGGACACGGTGGGCCTCGAGGCCACCCTGGTCCAGGCCCTGGCCTTCCTCGCCCCGGGGGGCCGGGCGGTGGTGGTGGGGCTTTCCGGGCTGGGAGCTCCCCTGGACCTGCAGGACCTGGTCCTCCGGGAGAAGGCGGTTTTGGGAAGCTACCTCTTCACCCCCGAGGAGTTCCGGGAGGCCCTCTCCCTCCTGCCCCACCTGCCCGAGGCCTTGGTCCGCCTCTGGCCGGCGGAGCGGGCGGATGAGGCCTTCGCTGCCCTTTTGGAAGGTAGCATTCCCGAGCCTAAGCTCGTCCTCCTCTGGTGACCTATGGAGTGGGCCATCGCCACCTGCGCTCTCGGCGGCACGCTGGAAGAGAAGCTCCTGGCCATCGCCAAGGCGGGGTTCCGCGCCGTGGAGATCTTTGAGGAGGACCTGGCGGGCTTCCGCGGCACGCCGCGGGAGCTCAAGGCCTTGGCGGAGGATTTGGGCCTTAGGATCGTGGCCCTGCAGCCCCTCCGTGACTACGAGGCCATGCCGGAGCCCCATCGGAGCAGGAACCTGGACCGGGCCCAGCGCTGGTTTGACTTGATGGAGGCCTTGGGGGTAGAGCTCACCTACGTCTGCTCCAACACCTCGCTCCTGGCCTTGGACGACCCGGAACAGGCCGCCGCCGACCTCTTCGCCCTGGCGGAGGCCGCGGCCCAACGGGGGCTCCGGGTGGGGTACGAGGCCTTGGCCTGGGGGCGGCACGTGCGGGACTGGCCCCAGGCCTGGGAGATCGTCCGCCAGGCAGACCACCCCCACCTGGGCCTCGTCCTGGATAGCTTTCACTGCTTCGTCCGCCAAAATCCCTTGGGGCCCATCGCGCAGTTACCGGGGGAGAAAATCTTTCTGGTACAACTTTCCGACGCTCCCAACCTCCTCATGGACCCCCTGGCCCTAAGCCGCCACCACCGGGCCATGCCGGGCCAGGGGGACTGGCCTGTGGAGGCTTTTTTGCAAAGGGTCCTGGTCACCGGCTACCGGGGGCCGGTGTCCTTGGAGATCTTCAACGAGTGGTTCCGGGCCGCCCCGCCGGAGCAAGTAGCCCAAGACGGCCTGAGGGCGCTCAAGCACCTCTTTGACCACCTTGGGCTCCTCCTTCCCCCTTTACCTGCGGGGAGTGCGGTGCAGGGGGTGGACTTCCTGGAGATCGCCGCCGAGGAGGAGGACCTCGCGGAGCTCAAGGACCTCCTCCAGGCCCTGGGCTTCCGCCTCGAGGCCCGCCACCCCGCCTTGGATCTCTTCCTGTACCAAGCTGGCGAGGCGAGGCTTTTGCTCCGGCTTCCACCTGAAGAGGAGGGCGGGCGGGAATTCCCTTCCGTGCAAGGGGTAGGCCTCAGGGTGGGCAAGGCGGCCCCCCTTGGGGCGAGGGCCCGGGAACTGGGGCTTTCCCTCGTGCCCCGGCCCGAGGAGGGCCTCGGCTTCCCCGCTGTGGCGGCGGTGGGGCACACCCGGCTTTACCTGGTGGACAGCCCGGTGCTGGGAGCCTACAGGCTTACCCCTTCGGGAGGGGAAGGAGAGGAGGAAGCTTTCGCTGTGGACCACTTCACCAACGTGGTGCCACGCTGGGAGCTTTACAGCTGGCTTCTCATCTACAAGGCCCTCTTTGGCTTCCAGGTGGACCCAGCGGTGGAGGTGTTTGACCCCTACGGCATGTTCTATAGCCGCTCTGTCCGAAGTCCCAACGGCCGGGTACGCATCCCGGTGAACACCTCGGAGGGCATCGGCACGGCGGTTTCTCGCTTCCTCAGAAGCTTGGGCCACGCTGGCATCCAGCACGTGGCCTTCCGTACCCAAGACCTTCTGGCCTTCGCAGAGCGAGCCTTCCAGAGAGGGTTTCGGCCTTTGCGCATCCCCGCCTCCTACTATCCCGCCCTAGCCGCCCGCCACGGCCTCGCCCCGGAGATGGTGGAAGTGCTGGCCACCTACCAGCTCCTCTACGACAGGTCGCCGGAGGGCGGTGAATTCCTCCACCTCTACACCCCCACCTTCCGCGGCCGCTTCTTCTTTGAGGTGGTGGAGCGCCGGGGGGGCTACGAGGCCTACGGCGCCGCCAACACCGCGGTGCGCCTTCAGGCCCAGGCCTACGAGCTCGCCAGCGGTTAAACCCCTTACTTCTCCGGCCTGACGAGGTTCAGGACCACCCAAAGCTTGGGCTTGGGGCCTCGCTTTCGCCTGGCCCTGTCCAGGGCCTTTTCCCCTCCCCTCGGGCGAGGCGGATGCGGCGGGGGACTTGGTGGGGCAGTGCTGGGGCCTGGCTTGGCCATGGCTTTGGAGGAGAAGGAGGAGGGCTTTGGGGGAGGCTTGGAAGTGGGGGCTGGACAGGCGGACCAGGATGGCGGAAAGTAGGAATTCGGCTGTGGTCGTCATCCTACCCGTCATAAGACGGGAACCCCACAGCCCTTTTCAATACCCCCGGTGCATATCCTTGAGGGGAAGTGGGTCGTGTAAGGATTTATGTGTAAGGGTCCGTGTTTAATAGGGGGGCACACCTTAGCACGAGGAGGTGCCCCGTGGACC
>NZ_JAKTNS010000056.1:0-8429 GCF_022760915.1 Thermus thalpophilus
CCTCGTGGGCCACATGAAGGCCCTGGGGAACCTGCCCATGTTCAGCGGGGTGTGGAGCCAGGTCCAGGAGATCCGCCGCAGGGTGCAGAAGCTCTGGGGGGACCGGCACCTGCGGGATCCCTCGGGCCAATGGAAGGCCCCGCCCTGGCGGAAGGCCGTGGAGGAGTGGCCCAAGGCCCCCCTCTCCCCCATCGGGATGCGCCTCTACCCCGAGGAGCCTCCCCGGACCCTCGGGGAGTGGTGGGAGGCCCACCGGAAGGGGGGCGGAGGGTGATCCGGCGCCTCGCCGGGGTCCTCTGGGCCCTGGCCCAGACTCTCCCCGACCCCGAGCGGGACCCCGACCTGGGGCCCTTCTGCACCTACCTGCGCCAGCGGTACGGCCGCCATCCCCTCGCCCTCTCCCCCAAGGAGTGGGAGGAGGGCCTCCTGGACCTCATCGCCGAGGCCATCGCCGAGGGGTGGGACCGGTACGGGGCCCCCTCGGCCGCCCGGGATCCCGAGGGGGAGGGGTACATCGCCAGCGCCGAGGTGGGCCCGGAAACCATCCTCGTGCGGGCCCCCACGAAGCGGGAGGCTTACCGGGAGGCCCGGAGGGCGTGGGTGCGGCGGCTTCTCGGGGGGTGAGCGCCCGCTCAGCGCCGGGGGTGAGCGGTAAGCGCTCACCCTGAGCGCCTGGAGGGTAGGTCCCGGGCCCGGGACCCCGGGGTGTTATACTTGTATAGCAATGGTGGTCGTCCGCCTGCCCAAGGAGATCGAAGAACGCCTCACGGCCCTTGCCCGGAAGACGGGGCGCAGCAAGAGCTATTACGTCCGCCAGGCCCTCCTGGAGTACCTGGACGACCTGGAGGACTACTACCTGGCGGTGGAGCGCCTGGAAGAGCGCCTCCCCGGCATCCCCCTGGACGAGGTGGAGCGCCGCCTTGGGCTATCGGATTGAGTTCGACCCCCGGGCGGAGAAGGAGCTTGGGAAGCTGGACCGCGAGGTGGCCCGGCGCATCCTGCGCTTCCTTCGGGAGCGGGTGGCCGCCCTGGAGGACCCCCGCAGCCTCGGGGAGCCCTTGCGCGGGCCGGAGCTGGGGAGGTTTTGGAAGTACCGGGTGGGGGACTACCGCCTGATCTGCCACATCCAAGACCGTGAGGCCACCGTCCTGGTCCTGCGGGTGGGCCACCGCCGGGACGTCTACCGCTAAGGATCCCTAGGGGTGAGTGCTTACCGCTCACTCCTTCGCATGAGCTTTAGCGTCTCGCTCGTACGCTTGCGCGGCTAAGCGCATGCGCACATGTAGCGCGTGAGCGCCGCTTGAGGCGAGCGGCTGGCGCGCGAGCGCACGAGCGCTAGGCTGGTAGGGGGTCCACATGAGGGTCTTCAGCACGGAGGAGGTGGCCCAGGCCTTGGAGGTCAGCCCCGCCAGCGCCCGCAGGGTGCTTTCGGCCTACGAGCGGGTGAGCGGGGCGCCCCTCCCCCGGGACAAGCGGGGGGAGTGGGCGGTGCCGGAGGGGGCCATGGCCCACCTCGAGGCGGCCCGCGCCCTGGTACGGGAAAGGCGCCTCTCCTGGGAGGGGGCCCTGGGGGCGGTCTTGGGGAAGGAAGCCTCCCTGCCCCTTCCCGCCCGGAGGGAGGAGCTTTCAGAGGTCCTGAACCGCCTCAAGGCCCTGGAGGAGGAGAACCGGGCCTTGAGGGCGGCCCTGGAGGAGCAGACGGCCCTCCTCAAGCGCCTGGCCCAGGCCCTGGAGAGGCCGAGGCACCCCTGGTGGCGCTTCTGGGGGCAGTGAGGGGGGATTGGGCGGGGCTCTCACCTTTTGCCGGTACAATGGTAGGCAGTAAAAAACTCCGGCCGGGTCAACGACCGGAGGCTCCCCCAAGAGCAGCCTCCATCCTAATCCGGCCGGGGGGAAGGAGGCAAGAGTGGAGACTCCAATCCGGCCGGAAGCCCTTCAGAGCGAGGAAGCCCGTAAAACCCTTGCCAGCATTCTGAACCTCCTCCAGAAGAACCGCGCCCTGGGGGAGAGGGCTCTGCGCCTTTGGGCCGCCATGCACGGCCTGGACCCCGAGGAGGCCCTGGCCCTGGCGCGGTCCGGGGAAGTCCCCCCTTCCCCGGCCCCGGAGGCTCCACCCCCCCCTTCCGGGAGCGCCGTCCAGGAGGGCACTTTTGCGTTGCAACATTCAGTTCCTATCCCCCTAAGGGAGGATGACCCCGGACTCCCCCTCGAGGTGGCGGGCGGGCGTTGTCCCCCCTCTGGCGTCCAGCCAGGGCGTTGGAACCCTGAATGTTGCACGGCAACCCCTACCCAGATGATCACTGTCCAGGACGGTAAAAACCGCGCCCTGGCCTGGGTCAAGAACCTCCTCCGGGAGACCCTGGCCCAGGCCCCCGAGGGCGACCCCAGGCACCAGGCCCTTCAGGACCTCCTGGCCCTGGCCGAGGAGAAGGGCCTGGAGGCGGGACCCCTCCGCCTCCTCCTCCTCCTCGCCGCCCTGGGCCGCCGCTACCTCCGGGAGAGGTTCGGCCCCAAGGCCGCCAGGAAGGCCGGCCAGGCCGTCTTCCACCTCCCCGTGGACCTCGTGGCCTCCTTCCTCGGGGTGCACCGCACCACGGTCTGGCGCTGGGCGGGCCCCCTGGAGGAGGCCGGCCTCATCCGGAGCAAGACCCACGTGGCCACGGCGGTGCGGGGCGGGGAGGCGCAGAACCTCAACACCGGCACCGTCTGGGCCGTGCGCCTCAAGCCCGGGCGGGCCCGCTTCGAGCACGGGGACCTCACCTACCCCTGGCGGGACCTGGCCAAGGACCTGGAGGAGGGAAGGACCGCCTTCCGGGTCATCTACCCCAAGGGCAAGCGGCGAAGGAAGGGGGACCAGACGGAGCGCTTACGCCCCGAGCGGGTCTCCCTGGAGCTCCTGGTCAAGTGGACCCTGGGGATCCGGGAGGTGCCCGCCCTGGACTTCCTGCGGCCCGCCCCCACGGAGAACCCCACCATAGAGGCCGCCTTCCTCCTGGCGGAGATGGAGGCCCAGGACCGGCCCACGGTCATCGACCTCCTCTCCGAGCGCATGGCCCACGAGCTGGGCGACCCCCACTCCCGGCGCTTCTACGCGGGCCTCCTCTGGAAGGTGGTGGAGGGGAAGCTCAGCCCCCACGCCCTGGTGCACGCCTACCACCGGGCCCGGGTGGCGGTGCGGGAGGGGTACGCCAGACGAGGGGGGGCCTTCCTGCAGCACCTCCTCAAGGCGGCGGCCTAGGCCCCTTCCCGCCCCGGCCCCCGGCGGGGATCCTTCGGGGGTGTAGAGGGAATTCTGCCAGAATGGGTGCGTGCGGCGGGCCTACCTCGTCCTCCTTCACGAGCTCCTGCCCGAGCACGAGGCCCGTCTCCGGATCACCCTGGAGACCGAGCGGGGCCGCCTGGTCTCCTGGGGGGCGCAACTGGAGTGGCTGGACCCGGAGGAGGGGCGGTTCGTGTGGGTGGCCCGCTACGACACCGCCGGGGGCAGGGTGCACCGGGACCGCAACCGCATCGCCCGGCACGAGCCCACCCCTTACGCGCCCGAGGATCCCGAGGGGCTGACCATGGCCCAGCGGGACCTGCGGGAGCGGGCCCGGGAGTACATTGAGGGGTACGGGGTGGCCAAGGCCCAGGGAAGGGAGGGTTGGCCTTGAAGGTGGCGCAAGAGGCGGAGAAGCGTCTTGGGGAGCTGGAGGGGGTCTTTCGGGAGCGGCTTCTCGGGGACCCCGAGCTTCTGGCCTCCCTACCGGAGCGCTTCGTCCTGGTGGTCATGCCCCTGGACGAACCCGAGGCCATGCGGGTGGCCCTGGAGGGGCTTTCCCGGGCCCGGACGTGGGAAGGGGAAGGGCCTTTGGTGTACGCCCTCTTCCAGGGGGGCGGGCTCCTGGCCCTGGTCCTGCCCGAGGGCCGGCTTCTCCCCGCCCGGGCGGCCTAGCCCTCCCCCTCCGCGGGGTCGTCCCAGAGGCGGACCGCCCGGGCCTCCTGGGCCACGAGCCGGCGGGTCCTGGGGGCGTACACCCCCCGGAGCTCCACCCCCGCCCCCGGGGGCGGCAGCCCCTCCAGGAGGGCGAGGGGAGCCAAGAGGGTGAGCCGGAAGGGCTCCTTCAGCCGGCCCTGGGGGTTGGGCCGGACCTCCACCACGAGCCGGGCCGCGTCCCGGTCGGCGGCGAGGAGCCTCCCCCGGACGAGGAAGGTGGGCCGTCCGGCCTCGGGGGGGGCTTCCTGCGCGAAGATGTGGGCCAGCAGGGGCCTCTCCAGGAGGCCCTCCTCGTCCGTGCGGGGCCAGAAGTGGGCGAGGACGGGCTGGTTCAGGAAGGCCTTCACCCGGAGGCGGTAGAGCCTGGGGGGTAGAGGCAGGGAGGCTTCCCCGTCCCCCAGGAGGAGGCGGAAGGGGGAAGGCGGGGGCTCTCCCTTCTTGCGCTTCTCCCCCTTGGCCACCCGGCCGTAGGCCCAGAGGTGGGCCAGGTAGACGTCCTCCCTCGGTTCCTTGCGGGGCCGCTCCGCCCCTTCCTTGGTCGCGTGGGCTTCTTCCACGGATCCACTCTAGCGGGGGCGGGGCCCTCTTGGGCTCCCCCGGTGGGGGGCGTTTAAGGTTTTTGTAAGCCCCCCTGAGGAGGATGGGAGTAGGGACCCCGGGGGTCCCGGAAAGGAGGCAGCGCATGCTTCGGAAGACGGCGGCCACAGGACTCCTCTCGGGCCTCGCCCTCCTCCTCGCGGCCTGCGGCGGGGGGGCGCCCCCCCAGGACCTCACCCTCTCCGGGGTGAGCCCAAATAGCCCCAGCGTGGTCCAGGGGCAGAGCGTCACCCTCACCCTCACCTTCACCTCCCAGAACGGCTTCCAGGGGACGGTGTCCCTCAGCGTCACGGAGAACGGCCAACCCCCCTCCTGGCTCACCCTCTCCCCCACCAGCAAGAACCTCAACGTCCCCAAGGGGGGGCAGGTGCAGGAGACCCTGCAGGTCCAAGTGGCGGGGGACGCCCCCACCGGGGCCCACACCTTGAAGCTTCGGGCGACCTACGGGAACAAGACGGCGGAGCGGGACCTCACCCTCACGGTGAACCCGCCCCCCACCTTCGCTCTCGCCCTTTCCCCCACCAGCCTCTCCGTCCAACAGGGAGGGCAGGGCCAGGTCACCCTCACCGTCACCCCCCAGAACGGCTTCACCGGGACGGTGAACCTCTCCCTGGTAGCGGGCCAGGACCCGGTGCCCCAGGGGCTTTCCCTCTCCCCCCAGAGCGTCCAGGTCACCGGGTCTAGTCCCGTGAACCAGGCCCTCACCCTCGCCGCCTCCTCCAGCACGCTCACGGGGACCTACCGGATCAAGGTGCGGGGCACGGCGGGAAGCCTCACCCGGGAGGCGGACCTCACCGTCACGGTGAGCGCTCCCTCGGGCGGCGGAGGTGGCGGCGGCGGAGGCGGTGGCGGCGGGAGCACCACGGGCTCCGTGAACACCCCCGGAGGGCAGGTGCAGCTCGCCCTCCAGGGCGGCACCTTCACCCAGGGGCCCACCGCCCAGAACGTTCCCCCGCCCCAAGGCTTCCAGGCCCCCTACGGGGCCATCGCCTTCACCGCCCAGGTCCCCCAGGGCGGCACCCTCACCGTGACCCTTACCTTCCCGAGCCCCATCCCCCAGGGGGCGGTCCTGAAGAAGTACCTCAACAACGCCTGGCAGGACATCCCTGGGGCCCAGCTCTCCGGGAACACCGCCACCTACCAGGTCCAAGACGGCGGCCCCCTGGACGGGGACGGACAGCAGAACGGCCAGGTGGTGGACCCGGTGGCCCTCCTCACCCCGGCGCCCTCCTATACCCTCTCCGACCCGAGTCCGAACCCTGTCTCCGTGACCCAGGGGAGCACGGCCACCTTCCAGGTGACCCTTACCTCGCAGAACGGCTTCCAGGGGGAGGTCCCCCTCTCCCTGGCGGACGGGCAGGACCCGGTGCCCCAGGGCCTTAGCATCGCGAGCACCGACCCCTCCCCCATAAGCCTCTCCCCGAACGCCTCTGTGCAGGTCACCGTGACCCTGAGCGCCGGCGCCCAGCTCGCCCCGGGCACCTACCGCCTCAAGGTGCGGGCTCAGGGGGGAAGCGTCACCCAGGAGAAGCCCCTCACCGTAAACGTCCAGCCACCTGCGGGCTCCGGGCCCTCCCTCACCTGGACCCCCGTCTTCCCGGCCTACGAGGTGGCCTACGGCAACGGGGTCTTCGTGGCGGTGGGCGTAGCCCTGCTCGTCTCCAGCGATGGGCAGAACTGGGAGGCGGTGCGCCCCCCCGCGCCCGGACTAGGAAGCCTCAGCTTCGCCAACGGACGGTTCTTGGCGGTGGAGGGACCAGGTTCTGGCTGGCCCCCCAGCTTCACCATCTGGGAGTCCACCGACGGGCGGAACTGGACGCCCCACCCCTTCACCCCCAACCCCGCCACGCCAAGCCCTCAAAGACTGACCCGGATCGTGTACAAGGACGGGGCCTATTACGTTATGGCTCTCGTCGGCGGATACGTGACCAACCAGGGCCCCACCCGAGCGGGTCGGCTCTACACCTCTTCGGACCTGACCAGCTGGACCCTAGTGGGCGACACCGGGGACCTGAACAACCTCAACTCCCAATTCATGCCCCACGACCTGGCGCAAGGCGCAGGATACTTCGTGGCCGTTGGCCGGGATGTGGGACTGGAGGCCGGAGCGGTATTCGTCTCCCAGGACGGCCAGACCTGGACCCGGGCGGCCCAAGGGGGGATAGAGCTGGACTCCGTGGCCTTCGGGAACGGTCGGTTCGTGGCGGTGGGCTACGTCTACGGGGGCGGTGGGCTGGCCCTTGCCTCCGCTCCCAACGACCCCACGAGCTGGTCGGGCCTGACCCCGCCCAACTCAACGAGCGTCTCCCGCATCAACGTCACCTTTGACGGCACGAGGTTCCTCTCCGTACCCCGCGCGTCTGGAGGAAGGATCTGGGCCTACGACGGCACCACGGCCAACCCCAACTCCGCCTCCCTGCCTTCTCGCGTAAAGGGCGGCTGGATCGCCTACGGGGGCGGGCGCTACGTGGTGATGGGGGCGGGCTTCGCCTCCTCCCAGGACCTCGTGAACTGGACCACGGGCTTTGAGACGAACTACCCTGGAGCCGTGGCCTACGGGAACGGCAGGTTCGTGTTCTCCGTGGTGGACTCCCCCAACACCGTGCTCGCCACCGCCCCCGAGGGCCCCTTCCCGGCCTGGCAGGTGAGCGACCCCACGCCCAGGGCCGGGGTCTACCGCCTGGCCTACCTGAACGGGAGGTTCCTTGGGCTAGGCAACTCCGGTCGCGTCTACCTCTCCCAGGACGGGACGAGCTGGACCCAGGTGAACACCCCCACGAGCCAGAGCCTGGAGGCCGTGGCCTACGGGAACGGCACCTACGTGGCGGTGGGCTTGGACGGGGCCATCGTCTACTCCCAGGACGCCTCCACCTGGTCCCTGGCCCAGAACGCGGGGAGTGCGTCTTTCTTCGGCGTGGCCTACGGCAACGGAACCTTCGTGGCGGTAGGAGACGGGGTCTACACTTCTTCTGACGGCGCGAGCTGGACCCAGCAGTCCTCCCCGGGCTTCATGGCGGACGTGGCCTTCGGCAACGGGACCTTCGTGGCGGTGGCCAAAAATTATATCTACCGCTCTCAAGACGGGGTGGCCTGGGAGACCATAACCCCTCCCCCCTCGCCGCTTGGACCCGATGGCAGCCGCACCCTGCGTAGGGTGGTCTGGACCGGGAGCTTCTTCGTGGCGGTGGGGTCTACCGGGTCTGAGGGACTGGCCTACGTGGTCACCTCCGCCGATGGGCTACACTGGACGCTTCAGGACACGCCGTTTGACATATTCCTGAGAGACGTGGCCGTGGGCAGCCAGTACCTGGTGGCGATCGGGCAGTATGGGGTAGCCGTGGCCCCGCTGCCTTGAGAACCCCTTAGGGGCGAGGGGACGCCCCCTCGCCCCTTCTTCTTGGAGGCGCGCCTTGACGTTTCGGGCTGTTCTGGCAGGAGTGGGTTTTGCCGCCCTCCTGGCCTTGACCAACCTCTTTTGCCCCCTCTGGACCCGGGCCTTCTGGGGCAACCTCCTCCTCCTGGGGGGCCTTAGGACCCTGGCTTGGGGGGCCTTACGGGCCTGGGAGCGTGTGGAGAGGGCGGAAAAGCTTCTGGCGGAGCTTAGGGAAGAGAAGCGGGTGGGGGACACCCGGGCCTCTCCCGAGGAGTGGGCCAAGCTGGTCCAGGCCATGGCCGACCTCGCCAAGGCCCTCACCTCCCTCTTCCAGGCCTTCCCCGAGCTCGCGGGCTTCCTCCTCGGGGGGTGGCTGGTCTTCCTAGGGCTCAGGGTCTTGGGGTACCTGGGGTAGGGGCTCCTCTTTTCGCGAAGGCGAACTTTCGCGCAGGAAAGGGCGAAAAGCGACCAAACTGGCCCCTC
>NZ_JAKTNS010000057.1:0-7411 GCF_022760915.1 Thermus thalpophilus
GGTCCACGGGGCACCTCCTCGTGCTAAGGTGTGCCCCCCTATTAAACACGGACCCTTACACATAAATCCTTACACGACCACAGTAGCTGCCCACGCAGTGACCGTGGGCCCTGGGAGAGGGTTTGGTGCCAACCTCCTGTACCGGAGGCGAAGCCCGTAGCTTGTTTAACTCAAAACCAAGGACTGCCATGGGGGCCACAAAAAGGGCTTCACGCTGCCTGGAGGGAGCAAGGGGCGGGGGACTTGGGAGACAGGTTGGGATGCTGCGAAACCGCAAGGCAGCGGGGAAGCCTGGAGCCTTTCTCTCGTAAAGGCGGTACGTGGCGGCCACCTTCCCCGCGACCCCCAGGGCACGCCTAGTGTGGGGCACGAGTTTTTTGAGGTCTACAAGTCCTCATCCCTTGTCAAGGGACTACCCCGTCCTGTACACCTTCAGGGGCGTAGAATGCTGCAGGGGCGCACGAGCGCAACGCTCCCACCCAAAGGAGCCCCATGGTACACCTCCTCCGCGATCGGCCCAACCGCTACGACCTCCTGGCCCTGGGCCTCACCCTGGCCCTCTTGGCCCTCTTCCTTCGCGCCTCCCGGGAAGCTGCGGGCCCCTTCACCCCACAGCCAATCTCCCTGGATCCCATCCACTTGCCGGAATATGCCCTGCGCACCGCCTTCCGCATGGGGCTCGCCCTGGTCTTTTCCATCCTCTTCACCTTTCTGTACGCCCCGTTGGCGGCCAAGACCCGCCTCGAGGCCCTCCTGGTTGCCCTTTTGGACATCCTCCAGTCCGTGCCCATCCTGGGCTTCCTGGCGGCCACCGTGGGAGCCCTTGCCGCTTTGTTTCCCGGGAGGGCCTTGGGCTTTGAGCTGGCGGCGGTCTTCGCCGTCTTCACCTCCCAGGCCTGGAACATGGCTTTTAGCTTCTACCAGTCCCTCAAGACCGTGCCCCGGGAGCTGGACGAGGCGGCGAGGCTTTTCCGGCTCACGCCCTGGCAACGCTTCCTGCGGCTGGAGGTGCCCTTCGCCCTACCCGGCCTGGTCTACAACGCCATGATGTCCATGTCGGGGGGCTGGTTCTTCGTGGTGGCCTCGGAGGCCATCGCCGTGGGCAAGACCGAGGTGGACCTGCCGGGCATCGGGTCTTATATGGCCGTGGCCCTTGCCCAGGGAGATCTGGCCGCCCTGGGGCTCGCCGCCTTGGCCATGCTGGCGGTCATCCTCCTCTACGATCAGCTCCTCTTTAGGCCCCTGGTGGCTTGGAGCCAACGCTTCAAGTACGAGGAGCGGCCGGGGCAGGAACCGACGCGAAGCTGGGTGCTGGACCTCCTGCGGCGTACCCGGGCGGTGAGGCGCCTGGCGGAGGCCGGGACCGCCTGGGCCTTGGAGGCCCTCCTCGGCGCCGAGCGCCGCTTCCAGGTTGCGCAACCCCTTTCGCTTCCCACCTGGCCCCTTTACCTCCTCCTGGGCCTCTTCGCCGCCTGGGGTCTTTGGGAACTCCTCGCCGCTTTGCGCCCCTTGGGCCTCGCCCAGGTGGGTCAGGCCTTCTACCTGGGGTTCCTCACCCTTTTGAGGGTGCTTGGGATCATGCTTCTGGCCACCCTGGTCTGGGTTCCCGTGGGGATCCTCCTCGGCCAAAGGCCACGGCTCGCCGCAAGGGTGCAGGCCCTCTTGCAGTTTCTCGCCGCCTTCCCCGCCAACCTCCTCTACCCCTTCTTCGCCTACCTGCTCCTCCGCCTCCACCTTTCCCTTGAGGTGTTCTCCGCCTTCCTCATGGTCCTGGGCACGCAGTGGTACATCCTCTTCAACGCCATGGCTGGAAGCATGGCGGTGCCGGAAGACCTCAAGGAGGCGGCCAAGAGCCTCGGGCTAAGGGGCTGTGCCCTTTGGCGGCGCCTCCTCCTCCCCGCCAGCTTCCCCTACCTGGTCACCGGCCTCATCACCGCAAGCGGAGGTACCTGGAACGCCTCCATCGTGGCCGAGGTGGTGGCCTGGCGCGGCCATACCCTGGAGGCCACGGGCCTGGGGAGCTACATCGCCCGCTGGACCCTGGAGGAGGGTCAAGGGCCCCACCTCCTCTTGGGGATCGCCGTGATGAGCCTTTACGTGGTGGCCTTAAACCGCCTCCTCTGGCGGCGGCTTTACCGCTTGGCGGAGGAGCGCTTCCGGCTTTAAGGGGGTAAGGATGCTGCTTGTGGCCAAGGGGATCGCCAAGGCTTACCAGACCGGGGAGAAGCCCTTCAAGGTCCTGGAAGGGGTGGACCTCGAGGTGCGGGAGGGGGAGATTGTGGCCCTTCTCGGCCGCTCGGGCGGGGGCAAGAGCACCCTTCTCCGCATCCTGGCGGGGCTTATTCCCCCGGACGCCGGGGAGGTGCGCTTCCGAGGCCGTCCCGTCCGGGGCCCGGTGGAGGGGGTGGCCATGGTGTTCCAGACTTTCGCCCTCTTCCCCTGGCTCTCCGTGCTGGAGAACGTGGCCTTGGGCCTCGAGGCCAGGGGGGTGCCGCGGGCGGAACGGCTCCAGAAGGCCCGGGAAGCCATCGCCCTCATCGGGCTAAAGGGCTTTGAGGACGCCTTGCCCAAGGAGCTTTCCGGGGGAATGAAGCAACGGGTGGGCTTCGCCCGGGCCCTAGTGGTGGAGCCCTTGGTCCTCCTCCTGGACGAGGCCTTCTCCGCTTTGGATCCCCTCACCGCTGAGGGGCTCCGGGGGGATTTCCTGGACCTGTGGCTCGCCGGGCGGCTTTCCACCCAAGCGGTCCTCCTCGTAACCCACAACATCGAGGAGGCGGTGGCCCTGGCGGACCGGGCCCTGATCCTCCAGGGAAGCCCTGCCCGCGTGGGCCGGGAAATCCCCATCCCCCTTCCCCACCCCCGGGACCCCAGCGACCCCCCCTTCCGCGCCCTGGTGGAGGAGATCTACATGGCCCTCACGGAGCGGGAGGTGGTGGAGCGCCACCTGGAGGAGGAGCTGGTGCGTCTGCCCGAGGCTCCGGTGGAACGGCTGACCAGCCTGGCCGAGGCGATGGCGGCCCACGGGGGGCGGGTGGACCTGCCCCTCTTGGCGGAGGAGGAGGGGCTGGAAGTGGACGAGCTCTTCCCCCTGCTGGAGGCTTTGGAGCTATTGGGCTTCGCCCGGATGGAGCGGGGCGATGTGGAGCTCACCCCAGCGGGAAGGGCCTGGGCCGAGGCCACCTCCAAGGAGCGTCAGGTCATGTTCGCCGAACACCTCCTTAGGCACGTGCCCCTCATGTCCCGGCTCCACCGGGCCCTGGTGGAGCGTAAGGCGGTCCCCGAGGAGCGCGTTTTGGAGTGGCTTCGGGACCACCTCCCCGAACCCGAGGCCAAGCGGGTCTTGGGAGTGATCCGGGAATGGGGCAGGTTCGCCGGCCTTCTGGGCTATGACGACCGCGCCCGAATCCTGTTCCTGCCGGAAGGGGAGGCCTCCGGGCCAAGCCCAGGGTAGATTTTGCGCCCCGCCCTCTCCTTTGGGTGTATAGTCAACACCCGTGAGGCACCTCTATGCCCTTCTCCTCCTTTCCTTAAGCCTGGTCGCCTGGGCTTTCCCCCTGGATAGCCCCGCCTTCGCCACCCTGGTCAAAGACTCCTACCAGGAGGTCCCCGGGGCACCCCCCTTTAGGGCGTGGTGGGATGCGGCGTACCGCCACGCCTTTGGCGAGAGCCTCCAGGAGGCCCTGCATCGCGAGGCCAAGGCCCCTCCCCTAGAGGCCGCCACCTGGGCCTTCCAGGTCATCAAGCGCCTCCTTCCCCGCTTCAGCCTGGAAGAGGGTTACGAGTTCGCCTACGCCGCCCGCAAGGGGGAAAGGCAGTGCCTCCTCCAGGCGGTGCTGGTTCAAGGCCTCCTGGAGGGGGCGGGTTTCCGGGCAGGGGTGTACATGGTCTACGAGAACCCCGAGGGTAAGCGGAGTAACCTGGGCCACGCCGTGGCGGTCCTGCGCCTGGCGGGGCGCGACTACCTGGTGGACCCCTCGGAACCCACCCCCTTTCCTCGGCACCGGGGCCTCCTCGTGGTCACCGCCAAGGGCTTGCGCTTCGCTGAGCCCCAGTACAGCGGCGACGGGGCCATCCTCGCCTACCGGACCCGGGAGGGCACCCTCAGCCCCAAGGAGGTGGAACCCCTCTCCTTCGCCTACGTCAGGAGCCAGTTCTACTACTACCGGGGCGAGCAGGCCAAGGGCGGGGTGCTGCGGGGCCCGAGGAGCCCAGAAGGCTTGGCCCGCTCCGAGGCCATGCTCCGGAAAGCGGTGGCCCTGGCGCCCGAAAACCCCTTGGCCGTCTACCTCCTCGGCCTAACCCTGGGCAAGGAGGGTAAGGAGAGCGAGGCAAAAGCGGCTCTCCTTCACGCCGCGGCGCTGTACCAGGCGTACGGATGGGTCCCACCCGGGGTGGAAGCGGCGCTTAAGCGCTTATGAAGACCCTTCCCGACCAGAGCGCCCATTCCGAGGAGGGCCGCTACCCCTGGTGGCAGGTCCTATGCCTCACCGGGGTGGACCTTTTCTCCTCCTTGGGGTACCAGCCGGGCATCGCCCTGCTGGCGGCGGGGCTCCTTTCCCCCCTGGCGAACCTCACCCTGGTAGCCTTCGCCCTCTTCGCCGTCTACCCCGTGTACCGCCGCCTGGCGGAGGTGAGCCCCGACGGCCAGGGCTCGGTGGGCCTCCTCACCCGCCTCCTCCCGGGCTGGCGGGGAAAGGTGGTGGTCCTGGTGGTCCTGGGCTTCATGGCCACCGACTTCATGATCACCATCACCCTCTCCGCCGCCGACGCCGCCGTCCACTTCCTGGGCAACCCCCTGGCCCCCGCCTGGCTCCAAGGGTACCAGGTGGGCTTAACCCTTTTCCTCGTGGGCCTTTTGGGCTTCGTCTTCTACCTGGGCTTCCGGGAGGCCATCGGCCTGGCCGTCCCCATCACCCTGGGCTACCTGACCCTCAACGCCATCACCCTGATCGCGGCCCTGGCCCATCTCCGCCCCGACCACCTGGAGGGTTGGTGGCGGAGGCTCCTGGCCGCCCAGCCCGACCCAGCAGGACTCCTCCTGGTCACGGTCCTGGCCTTTCCCAAGCTGGCCCTGGGTCTTTCCGGGTACGAAACCGGCGTGGCCCTCATGCCCCTGATCCGGGGGGGGGCGGCGGACACCCCAATGCAACCCCTGGGCCGGATCCGGGGAGCCCACCGCCTCCTCCTCGCCGCCGCCTTGGTCATGGGGAGCTTCTTGGTGGCTGCGGGCTTCGCCACCACCCTTCTGATCCCGGAAGACCTGTGGCGGAGCGAGGAGGTGGCCGGAAGGGCCATCAGCTTCTTGGCCCACCGCTACCTGGGGGAAGGGTTCGGAAGCCTTTACGACCTCTTCTCCATCGTCATCCTCTGGTTCGCCGGGGCCAGCGCCATGGCCGGCCTCCTCACCATCGTGCCCCGTTACCTGCCCCGCTTCGGCATGGCCCCAGAGTGGGCCAAGCAGAGACGGCTCCTCGTCCTCTTCTTCACCGGGGTGGGCTTCGCCCTTACCCTGGCCTTCCAGGCCCGGGTGGAAGCCCAGGCCGCCGCCTACGCCACGGGGGTCCTGGTGGTCATGAGCTCCGCTGCCTTGGGCATCTACCTCCTCGCCCAAAAGGAAAAACGGCGGGAAGCCGCCTACTTCCGAGCCCTCCTCCCCGTGTTCGCCTACGTGCTCTTGGCCAACGTGGTGGAGCGGCCAGACGGGGTGCGGATCGCTTCCTTCTTCATCGCCGCTACCCTCTTCGTATCCTTCCTTTCCCGCGCCCTACGCTCCTTTGAGCTGAGGGTGGAAGGCTTTGCCCTGGACGAGATGGCGGAGCACTTCGTCGCCCTCATCAAGGAACAAGAAGCGCCCCTCCGCCTCGTGGCCCACCGCCCGGAACGGGGTGGGCTTGCGGCCTACTGGGAAAAGGAGCGCCGCATCCGGGAGGCCACCCACATCCCTGCCCACGACCCCATCTACTTCGTGGAAGTCTATGTCCAGGACCCCTCCGAGTTCACCACGGAAGCCTGGGTCTGGGGCGTGGATCACCCTGAGGTCAAGGTGTTCCGCATCCTGGGCACCGCCGCCCCCAACACCCTAGCGGCTTTCCTCCTCTACCTACGGGAGCGCACGGGCAAGCGACCCCACATCTACTTCGAGTGGGGGGACGAGGGACCCCTCCAGGCGGCCTTGAACTTCCTTCTCTTCGGCGAGGGCGACGTGCCCACCCTCACGCACGAGGTCCTGCGCCGCCACGAGCCGGACCGCAGCAAAAGGCCGGTGGTTCACGTGGGAGGCTAGCGGCGCCAGTGGGAGAAGAGGCCAGAGACCAGGATGGTCATGGGCACGGCCAAGAAGATGCCCAAGAAGCCGAAGAGCTTGCCGAAGGCGAAGATGGCGAGGAGGACCAGGGCGGGGTGGAAGCCGAGCGTGCGCCCGTAGATGAGGGGGATAAGGACCTTGCCCTCTAGGAGGGCGATGCCCCCGTACCCGGCAAGGACCAAGAGGGCGCTAAAGGGGCCCAGGGAGGAAAGGGCCACCAAGGCGGCCAGGAGCGCAGCCGTGATGCCGCCCACGAAGGGCACCACCTCCAGGATCCCCCCCAACACCCCCAAGGCGAAGGGGCTCGGCACCTTTAGGAGAAAGAGCCAGCCCCCAAACAGGAGGGCAAAGGAAAGGGCAATGAGGAATTGGGCTCGGGCCCAGTAACCCATCCGCCGCCAAGTCGCCTCCAAGACTTCCCGCCAACCTTCCCCGGGTAGGTACGGGGCGGCCCGGGCCACCAGGTGGGGCTCGAGGCTGATCATCACCGCCAGCACAAAGGCCAGGACCAGCTCGGAAACCGTTTCCCCCACCTTAAGGGCAAGATCCCCCGCCAGGCGGAAGGAAGGGGCCAGGGACGAGGCCAGGCCGGGAAGGGAAAGGCCGAGGTTCTGGTCCAAAAAGGCCAACACCTTAGGCAACACCTCCCCGAGGTTGTGGAACTGGCTAACCAAGAAGGGGCTAGCCAGGTAAACCCCGAGGGCGAGGACCCCGAGGACGCCAAGGTAGGCGACCAAGACGGCGGAAGGCTGGGGGAGGAAGCGCCGGAGCGCCCTTACCAGGGGGTCCAGGGCGGCCGCCAGGGTGAAGGCGAGGAAGACCCAGAGGAGGAGGGTGTAGAGCTTGGCCAGGGCCCACAAGGCCAGGAGGAAGAGGAAGAGGCCTAGGAAAAAGCGGTTGGCACCGGACATCCCGCTTGCCATCATAAGCGAAGGCTCCAGGGTGGAGGGTCCGCGCCCGCAAAGGCTCTCCGGGCGTGGGTTGCCCCCTTGGCGCCGAGCGGGGCCACCGTCGGCCCCGTACGGGAAACCCGTGGTCCCCCTACCTTGCCTAATGGTGCAGCACCCGCTCCAGGAAGGCCCGGGTCCTTTCCTCCCTGGGCCGGGT
>NZ_JAKTNS010000058.1:0-7357 GCF_022760915.1 Thermus thalpophilus
GAGAAGATGCTTCAGGAGCGGTATGCCCCCCGTACACAGACTCTTACACATAACTCTTGACACGACCCGCAGGTGGGGGCTGCGTAAGTCCAGACCTGAGTAAAGGAATTCACCCCTCCCGTTTGTGGGCCTCTCCTGCACCGAGATAAGGTTTCGGCGCTCAACCTCCAGGCCAGGGCTCGGGTTACTGGCGCCTGTCTCCGTCTTGCCGAAGACCTCGGGGATGGGGATTGCGCTAACGGGCTCTTAAACCCAGGTCAAGCGACGCCTAGCTTGCAATCCCGCTCCGAAGAACGCGGTTCGTCACGTTACAACCTGCGTCCCCTCAGGAACTCGGTTCCGTTCAAAGAGGTAAAAGGCCGCAGGCACGACGAAGAAAGTGAGGAGGGCCGAAACCAGAATTCCTCCGAACATCACCACCCCAAGCCCCTGGCCAAACTCTGACCCGGCTCCTCTACCGAAGAGAAGAGGGAGGCTGATGACGAAGACGGTGAGGGTTGTCATGACGATGGGACGGAAGCGGAGGTAGGCTGCCTCTACCAGGGCTTGCTTTAGAGGCATACGCCCCAGTCTTTCACTTACGAAGTCCAGGTAAAGGATGGCGTTCTTAGCAGAAAGGCCAATAAGGAGGAGAAAGCCCAAGACACCAAAGATGTCCAAGCTATTCCCGGTAAGGTAGAGGAATAGGAGGGCACCGGCGATGGCCAAGGGTACTGGCAGGAGTAGGTAGAGGGGATAGCGGAAAGAGTTAAACTGGGCCCCCATTACCAGATAGGCCATGAAGAAGGCCAAGAGAAAGAGGAAGCTGCCCTGGCCCTGGAGCTGACGGGCCATCTGCGCAGGGCCGAAGGCTTGCGCCTCCGTCAGCACCACCTGGCTATCCAGAATGCCTGCCTTGGTCAGGATGCGGTTTAGGCGGTCCAGAAGAAGCGTGGGGGGCGGGGCGGTAGGGCTGGGACTGATGGTGATCTGGGCCACGTAGAGCCGGTTCTGGCGTTGGATGCTGGCGGGGGCTTCTTCAGGGACCAGGACGCCCAGGGACCGCACGGGGAGAATCCCGGAGGCGGTGGGCACGGGCAGGCTGAGGAGAGCCTCAATATCGGAGAGCCTTTCAGGAGCTAGTTGCACGGTGATGGGGTAGGTGAGGCCCTGAAGTTCCACTTGACCTCCCGTTACCCCCTGGACCGCCCCTTGGAGGAGCTGGGCCACTTGGCTCGGGGTGAGGCCCGTTCCTTGCAGGCGGTTGGGGTCAGGACGAAAGGTGAATTGAAGGCTTGCGGGCGTGGTATCGGGCGTCACCCCAAGAAGTTCGGGCTCCTGGGATAGCAAGGCGATAGCTTTTTCCAGCCGATTCTTGAGGAGAGTCTGGCTAGTGGAAGCCAGGTTTACGCTGAGGCTCGTTCCCTGGAAGCCTCCCCCGCCCCCACCGCCGGCCCCGAAAACCAGAAAGCGGGCCGAAGGCTCGTCCTGGAGGAGGGCCCGTATCCCTTGCTGGTAGAGGGGAAGGAGCTGGAAAAGGCTCGGTCTTTGCCCATAGGGCTTTAGGCCAATGACGAAGATCACTCCGTTGCCAGAGACCTCCGTCTGGACCGTGGCCACCTCGGGGCGGAAGAGGAAGTACCCCTCCAGCCGGCCTGCCAGGGCGTTGGCCCGGCTTAGGGAGGTGCTGGAGGGGAGGCTTAGCCGGGCGCGGACATAGCCCGAGTCGCTTTGGGGGGTAAAGTTGAAGGGAATTTTTGGCAGGAGGAGGCCTGCTACCAGGGCGAAGAACAGGAGACTTCCCCCCAGGATCCAAGGAGCCCGGTCCAATAGTCCCGGCAGGCTTCGGGCGTAGGCATGGCGTACGCTTTCTAGCACCGTTTCCGTATACCCGTGGAGGGTGAGCGTGAGGGCTTCGAGGACCGCCAGCAGGCTTGCCAGGAGGTAGCGTCCAAGCCCTAAGGCCAAGGGGTAAAGGAGGAGGAGGGGAAGGAGAGCCGGATTTCGGCGTAGCAGGAGGAGGGCAAGTCCCGAAAGAAGGACAAGCCACCCTGGTTGCCGGAAGGCTTTCAGGCCGTAGGCCAAATCCTCAGGCAATGCCCGAAGGCGCATCCATGCCCTTGCCCAGGTGATGGGCTCGGCGTCTGGGGTGTAGGCCATGCGCACTGTGAGGAAGAGGAGGGCTTCCAACCAGGACATCGCCACCGCCGCCGCCAACCCTAGAGCAAACTGCTGCACGTACCGGCCGGCGAATCCCCCCACGAAGCTCACCGGTAGGAGGACAGCCAGGATGGAAAGGCTTGCTGCCGCTACTGCAGAGAAGACTTCACTCGCCCCCACCAGGACCGCCCGCATCCGGTCCAGGCCTTGGGCCCGGTGGCGCTCTACGTTTTCCGCCACCACAATGGAGTCATCCACCACGATGCCGATGGCCACGATGAGGGCGAGTAGGGAAACCAGATTGAAGCTGAAGCCCAAAAGCTGGTAGAGGATAGGGGCGGCGGAAAGGGAGATGGGGATGGCCAGGATTACGGTAAAAGCCGTGTTGAGTCGCCCCAGGAAGAGGAGGACCACCACGGCCACCACCACCGCCGTCAGGAAGAGTTCCCGGTAGGTCCTTTCCACGGAGGCTCGGATGGGCAAGGTGGTGTCGTTGCTATAGAGGACCTGGTAGCCCTCGGGAAGATGGACCTGCTTCAGGGCCCGCTTGACCCCGTCCACCACGGCCACGGCGTTGCTTCCCGAAGCCTGTTGGATGGACACCAAGACCACGGGGCGGCCGTTGACCCGAACGTACGTCCCGGTCTCCGCCTGTACCTGTACCCGTCCGAGATCCCGCACCCTTACCCCTCGGCTGGCATCAACCAGAAGGTTTCCCACTTCCTCGCCGCTTTGGGGCACGCCCCGGGTGGCCACGCTTAGGGTGGTGCCCGAGCGGGTGAGGCTACCGATGGGGCTTTCCACCGTGGAGGCCTGAAGGGCCTGGGCCACCTGATTCGGGGTTAGGTGGTAGTAGGCCAACTTGGCTGGGTCTAGGTAGACCCATACCCCCCGCTCAGGTCCCCCCAGCAGGGAGACGTTGGCCACCCCCGTTACCTGCTGCAAAAGGGGCACGAGGATGTCTTGGGCGTAGGCGTTGACCTCCTCCAGGTTCTTCCCAGGCGCGTAGAGGCCGAACTCTAGGACGGGCTGGGCGTTGGGGTCGAAGCTCTGGACGGTGGGAGGCGTGGTGCCCGAGGGAAGGCTCCGGGTTGCGGCCGCCACCTGGGCTGCCACCTGGTTGATGGCGCTCACCCGGTCTGTGTCTGGACCGAAGGAAACCACCACCCGGCTAAAGCCCTGGCTGCTCGTGGCACTGATCTGGCTGATTCCCGAAAGGCGGCTTACGGCGTTTTCCAGGACCTGGGTTACCTGCTGGTCCACCGTCAGGGGGCTTGCCCCCGGATACTGGACCGTCACCGAAACCACGGGGATGTTCACCGAGGGGAGGAGATCCACCCCCAGGTTTTGCGTGGCCAGAAAGCCAAAGGCCACCACGGCCCCGAAGAGGCCGATGGAGAAGACGTAGCGGGTCACGAAGAAGCGTACGAAGGGGTTGACGGGCACCACGGCTTACCTCCCTTGCCTCCCTTGTCTCCCGCCTGGGCCCCTCTGTGTTCCTGGGCCCTTCTGGGTTCCTTGGCCCCCCACCGGCGTCCCGTCTAGAAGCCCGGGAGGCGGGTTCACCACCACTTGGGTTCCGGGGGCAAGCCCCGCCACCGCCACCAAATCCTGGGCTTGGGCCAGCAGGTGTACCCCCTTGCGTCTGGCCACCCCCTTCTCGACGGCGTACACGAAAAGTTCGGCCCCATCTGACTGCAGAGCTGTCACTGGGACCAAAACCCCCTGGGCCAGGCTCACGGTGTACGTCACCGTGCCCGCCGCCCCAGGGGGAAGGATTTCCTGAGACGAGGCTTCCAGCCGGGCGGTAAGGGGAACGGTTCCCGAGACGGTCCCGCCGGGGTTCTGGTCCACGCGGGCCGGATAACTCCTTCCCGCGAAGTTGAACGATACGGGGGTGCCCACGGGAAGGTGGGCCGCCTCCTCCGGCGGCACGCTGAACTGGACCCTTCGCCCTTGGACCAGGGTGAAGGCCGTGGCCCCGGGGGCCAGGTACCCCCCTATTACCGCGGCGATGGAGAGGATCTCCCCAGCGAAGGGGGCGCGGAGGGTGGCGTTCTGCAGGTTGACCTCCGCCTGGGCCACCTGGTTTTGGGCCTGCTCCACCGCCACCCGGAGGGCGGCTAGGGTTTCCTCCCCAGCCCGCTCGTTCTGGGCAAGGGCGGCCCTCTGCGCCTCGAGGTTTGCCTGGGCCTGGGCCAGGTTGGCCTGGGCCTGCGCGAGCTCAGCGTCGGAGAGCCCCCCCAAGGCATGGACCCGTCGGGCCGATTCGTAGGCCTTCTGGGCAGCCTGGTAAGCGGCTTCCGCTTGGACTACCTGGGCCTTAAGGCGGTCCCTGGCCTCCTGGGTAGCCCGGGTTTGGGCGGCCAGGTTGATCTCCGCCGCCTTTAGGGCCGCCCGGGCGTTCCGTAAGGATATCTCCAGATTGGTGGGATCCAGCTGGACCACGGCCTCGCCCTGCGCCACCCGGTCTCCCGGAGCCTTGAGCACTCGGGCCACCACTCCACCCACCTGGGCGGGTACGTTGACCTGGAGGTAGGGGGTAACCGTGCCCGCCAACTGGCGGCTTGCGGTGAGGGTCCCAGCCCTGGCCTCCGCCAGCTGGACCTGGAGGCGCACCCCCATGGGGCCGGTGTTCCCTCCCCGGTTTGGGGGGATGGCTTGGTCGCTTTGGGAGCTACGGGTCGCCGTCCGCAGGGCTTGCGAAGAAGCCGAGCCTTCCCCAGAAGAGGCGGGAAGGCTTAGTCGCCCCAAAAGTATGCCCAGCACCAACACCAGGAGAAAAAGGGCGATGCGCCGTGCCATGGCTCACCTCTGGAGGCCTGTCAAGTCCTCCCCCGCCGCCAGGGATAGGGCAAGGAGGGCCCGCCAGTAGGCGTTTTTTGCCTGGAGAAGACTGTACTCTGCGGTGAGGACCGAAACCTGGTCCGTCTCCACTTGCAGGGCCGAAACCGTTCCCGCTCGATAGGCGGCCTGGTCCTGTTCCAGCACCTTCTTGGCGTTTTCCAGGCTGCTTTGCGCCAGGGCGATGGCTCCGTAGGCAGCCTGGGCTGCCTGGTAGGCGTTTTTAAGGCTGGTGAGGGCGTTCTGTTCCGCCACGCTCAGGGCTTTGCGGTTGTTCTGCAAGGAAAGCTGGGCGGTCTTGAGGGCGAGGGCTGGAGTGTAATCGTTGTCGTAAAGCTTTACCTGGAGCTCATTGTAGGCCACAGCTTGTTGGGCCTGGAGGACCTGGGGGAGCTTCTCCAGCACCCCTCTGCTTAGGGTTTCCAGGTCCACCTGCAACCGCGGGGGCTCAGGCGGGGGAGCAAGGGGGGTGGGGCCAAGATCGGAAAGCCCCAGGAGGACGGCGAGCTGGGCGGCCAGTATGGGGGTCTGACCCTGGGCGGTGGCCAGGTTTTGCCGGGCGGTGTCGAGGGTGGCCTGGGCTCTGGCCACGTCCAAGCTGGTGGCGTTGCCTGCAGCCTGCCTGGCCTTGGCCACCTGCAGGTTCCGCTCCGCTAGGGCCACCTGGGCTTTGAGCACCCCAATATTCTGCTGGTTCTCAAAGAGGGAGAGGTACGCGTTTACCACGTCCCGCAACACCTGGAGTCGGGTGTAGGCAAGATTGGCTTGGCTCAAGGCATACGCCTGCCGCGCTTGGGTGAGGTCGAGGATCAGGGTGGTGGGGTCCTGTTCCTTGGCCTTGAGCTGGATCTCGGCGTTTTGCAGGGCCACCTGGGCCGACTGTAAGGTGGGGTTTCCTTGGAAGGCGGCCTCTAGGACCTTCTCTAGGCTCAGGGGCCCTGGATTCTGGGCCATACCGCTTAACGCGAGGGCCGAAACGCTCAAAACCGCAAGCCTCTTCACGGGTGCACCTCCCTTAGATAGTCTTCCAGCCGTAGCTGGCCGAGAGCGCGCCTTAAAGAGAGGTAGGCCAAATAGGCGTTTACCCGGGCGCTTTCCAAGTTGTAGGCCGCCTGGAGCTGGTTGGTTTCCGCCTGGGCCACCCCGAGGGGAGTGGTAAGGCCCGCCCGAAGGCGCTTTTGGGTATCTTCTAGGACCTGGTTCGAGGCCGATAGTGCCTTTTGTGCCGCCTCCAGCTGGGCTAAGGCCGCCAGATAGCCGGCGTGGCGCCCCCGGACCTCCGCCTCGGCTGCAGCGAGTGCCTGGGCTAGGGCAGCCTTTTGCGCCTCCAGGTTAGCCTGCGCCTGGGCTAGGCTGGCATCGAGGTCGGGGGCAAGGAGAGGGACATTGAGGGCCAGGCTGGCCCGGAAACCCTGGGACCCACTAGCTCCTGGGACGTAGGTGGCCGTGGCTCCCACCTGTCCGGTCCCGAGGTTGAGGCTTAGGCCGAGGCTGGAGCCCGTGGTGGTGGAGCTCACCTGGCCATAGCTCAGCCCCAGGGTTCCTTGGGGAAGCCACCGGGCCTTCTCGGCATAGGCTAGGGCCTCTTCTGCATCCTTGAGAGAGTTTTGCGCCCGGAGCACCTCGGGTCGGCTGGAGAGGGCCTTTAGAGCCTCATCCAGGCTAGGAGGAGGTGGAGGCGGCGGGGGCGGTGTAGTGGGGGGAGACCCTGAGGCCTGGCCCAAAGTGGCGTAGAGGGAAGCCCGGGCTGCGGTTTCCTGGGCCTGAGCCTGTTGGGCTTGGGCCTGGGCCCGGGCCAAGTCGGCTTCTGCTTGCTTGAGTCCCTGCTCAGAAAGCTGCCCTTCCCGGTACTCGGCCTGGGCTACGCGGTAGGCCTCCTGGGCAACCACCAAAGCCTTCTGGGCCAGATCCAGATTCTTAACGGTTAAGTAAGCGCTGAAGTACTGCTGTAGGAAGCTTAGGAGAAGGTCCATCTCTCCCATTTCCCGGGTTAAAGCTGCCCGCTCCAGCGCTCGAGTGGCCTGGCGGAGTGTTTCGTAGGCGGGGCCGTAGGGTAGGGTGAGAAGGCTAAGGCTTGCCGTGAGGCCTTCGCTCAGGGTGTTCTGCCCTGCCATGGCTAGGTACCCTAGGTTGCCTCCGGCAGAAACCTTGAAACCGACAGCCGCCCGGGCTGCCTGATAAGCGGCTTCGGCCTGAGCATACTGGGCCCTGAGAGCCAGGAAACCTGGGCTTTGGGGAAGGAGCCTCAACGCCTGGGGTAAGGAAAGCCCCAACGCCAGAGAGAGGAGGGGAAAAAGGGCTGCCAGGGCACGCATGGCTTAAGAGGCTGTCGTAAAAGGGTGGTATTCTTGAGGGATGAGCTCTAGACGATCTT
>NZ_JAKTNS010000059.1:0-7165 GCF_022760915.1 Thermus thalpophilus
ACGTGGGCGCAGGTCCATCCTAAAGGGGTGGTCCCACGTTTTGACGTGTACTGAGCGCTAACCCAGGTCAAGGGGTCCAGGGTGGGCCAGTTGACGAAACCCAAGGGGCGCGCCGTCCCATAGGCCTCCCATTCGTAGCTGGCAAGGCGGTCCAGGACCTCGGCCAAATAGGCGGCAAAGGGGCTCGCCCCTGGGATGGCCTCCAGGAAACGGCCCCGGTAAACCCGCCCCGGGTGGCGACGGTTATAGGCCTCCACGGAGTAGGGCTCAAACTCCCGCCCCAGCAAAAGGCCCAGGGTCCATGGGGACACGTCGGCGGTGTAGTCCCCGTGGGCGTGCCCGGGGCGGGGGGCGCGGCGCAGGTTGCCGTGAAGGGCGTCCAAGACCTCCCGCCCTTCCAGGAGGAACTTTTCCAAGAAGGGGCCCTCCCAATCGGGATAGCCTTCGTCCTCGGGCAGCTCCGTCCAGACCCCTTGGAAGAGGTAGAGGGGGCGGTCTGGGTGAAGGCGGTTGTGGTTCAGGAGGGCCCGGTAGAAGGCGGGGGGAAGGAGGGTGTACGTGCGCACGGCGTTGGCCCCCATGGCAGAGAGGAGTTCAAGCCAGGCCCGGTAAAGCGCCTCTTCCTCGGGAAACTCCGTAGGAAAACGCCCCGGCAGGGCCACCCCCAGGTTCACCCCCCGCACCAAAAGGGGCTTGCCGTTCACCCAAAAGCGCCCTTCACGGGCGGCGAAGGGAGGGGGGGGCTTGCGGGCCTTGGGGTTTGGGGGTGGGGGAGGGGGGAGGGTGTTTAGGAGGCTTTCCGCCTCGGGATAGCCCTGGCGGGAGGCGGCCAAAAGGGCGCTCCTTGCCCCTTCCAGGTCGCCGAGCGCGCGGAGGGTCAGGCCGAAGCCGTAAAGGGCCTCGCCTCCCCCTTTGAGGAGACCCACCAGGCGGCCAAAGGTGAAGAGGGCCTCCCGGAACTGGCCCAGGCGGTATTGGGCGAAGCCAGCGAGGAGCAAGGCTTCCTCTGGGGGGTCGTGGCCTTGGGTCAAGGGCGCTAGCTTTGCGAGCGCGCCCTCCATCTCTCCACGGGCGTAGAGGGCGCGGGCTTCCTCCAAAGGGTTCGCCCAGCCCAGACCCAGGGCGACCAGGGCGGCGAGAAGCCTAGCCACCATGGGCCGCTTGGCGGATGGCCTCCACCGCCTCCGGGTTTTCCAGGGCGGAGAGGTCCCCGGGGTCTTGGCCCAGGTAGGTGGCCCGCACCACCCGGCGCATCACCTTGGCGTTGCGGGTTTTGGGAAGGTCGGGCACAAAGAGGACCCGCTCGGGCCTTAAGGGTTTACCCAGGGCCTCGGCTACCTTCTCCGCCACCGCCTCGGCGAGGGCGGGGCTTGCCTCCACCCCCGGCTTGAGGACGGCGAAGAGCACGATGGCCTCCCCCTTGACCGGATCCGGCACCCCGATGGCGGCCGCCTCCTTTAGGGCGGGGTGGCCCAAGGCCGCCGTTTCCACCTCCGCCGGGCCCACCCGCTTGCCCGCCACCTTTAAGGTGTCGTCGCTTCGGCCCAGGATGAAGAAGTGCCCGTCCTCGTCTAAAAGGGCGAAGTCCCCGTGGACCCACACCCCGGGCACCTTGGCGAAGTAGGCGTCCAGGTAGCGGGCTTCGTCCCGCCAGAAGCCCTTGGTCATCCCGGGCCAGGGGGCGAGGACGGCGAGCTCCCCCACTTGGTCCCGCACGGGCCTGCCCGCCTCGTCCAAAACCGCGGCCTTCATGCCGGGCACGGCGGTGTTGAACCCCATGGGTTTGATGGGCTTCAGGAGGACGTTCCCCAGGATGCCCCCCGAAACCTCCGTTCCCCCGGAGTAGTTGACGATGGGCCGTTTTTCCTCCCCCACCACCCGGAAGAACCAGAGGTAGGGCTCGAGGTTCCAGGGCTCTCCCGTGGAGCCCAGGACCCGGAGGGAGGAGAGGTCGTGGGCCCGCACGGGGGCTTCCCCAAAGGGGATGAGGGCCCGCACCAGGGTGGGGGAGAGGCCCAGGTGGGTGAGGCGGTGGGCCTCCACCATCCGCCAAAGCCTCTCGGGGCCAGGGTGGTCGGGGGCGCCGTCGTAGAGGAAGCCCGTGCCCCCCAGGATGAGCCCCCCCAGGATGGCCCAAGGCCCCATCATCCAACCTAGGTCGGTGAACCAGAAGAGGCGGTCCTCCTCCTTGAGGTCAAAGAGGAGGGCCATGTCCAAGGCGGCCTTGAGGGGGAAGCCCGCGTGGTAGTGCACCGTGCCCTTGGGCCGGCCCGTGGTCCCGGAGGTGTAGATGAGCATGAAGGGGTCCATGCTTTCCATTTCCTCCGGAGGGGAGGTTTCGCCCCCCAGGGCGGCGTAGTCCACCTCCCCTGCCACTAAGGGAAGGCCCAAGCGCCGCACCACCAAAAGGCCTTCCGTGCCCGAAAGGGCTAAGGCCTTGCGGGCTTCCCCGAGGAGCTCCACCCTCCTTCCCCGCCGCAGGAAGCCGTCTTGGACGGCGAGGAGCCTAGCCTCGGCGTCTTTTAGGCGGATGGCGGCGGCCTCGGCGGCGTAGCCGGAGAAGATGGGGACGGCGATGGCCCCGAGCCAGGCAGTGGCGAGGAGGAGGGTGGCGGCCTCGAGGCCCATGGGCATCCAGATGCCCACCCGCTCCCCCCGGCCCACCCCGAGCGCCCTAAGCCCCGCCGCCACCCGGGCCACCTCCCTCCTAAGCTCCCCGTAGGTGAGGGCGCGCACCTGACCGTCCTCCGTTTCGTGGAGGAGGGCTGGGCGGTCCTCCGGGTGGCGCAGGGCTGCCTCCACCAGGTTGAGCCTTCCCCCTACGAAAAAGCGGGGGAAGGGGAAGCCTCCCTCAATGACCTTGCTGTAGGGCCTGCGCCAGGGCACGCCCAAGTGGCCCAAGAACTGGTGGTAGAAATCCTCCGCCTCCTCCACGCTGTAGCGGTAGAAGGCCTCGTAGTCATGGAAGCCCAGGGCCTCCATGAACCGGTAAAGCCGGGTGTTTCGGGCTTCCTCTTCGGGGTACCAGACCGGTTCCATCACTTCCTCCAAAAGGGAAAGCGCTTGGGTTTCTTGGGCTCCTGGGGCTCCGTGGGCGGGCCCTGGGGGTGGCGGAGCACCTCCAGGAAGCCCTTGAGGTCCAGGCGTTCTTCCGGGCGCTTGGCGAGGAGGCGCCTGAGGGCCTTGTCCAGCCTTGGGGGTAGGCTCGTGGGGGGCGGGGGGAGGAGGAGGTGGGCCTGGCGGAGCTCTTCCAGGCTTTCCCCCCGAAAAGGCCGCTTGCCGGTGAGGAGCTCGTAGGCCATGACGCCGAAGGCGTAGGCTTCGCTTTTCGGGCTCGGCAGGGCTCCCAAAAAGAGCTCTGGGGCCAGGTAGTGCGGGCTTCCGGCGTACTCGGGGCTGCCCTCCACCAAGGAGCGTAACGTGCCGAGGTCCCCCAGCTTGTAGTGGCCCCCGTCAATAAAGACGTTGGAGGGCTTCACGTCCTGGTGCAGAAAGCCCTTCTCGTGAAGATATAAAAGGGCTTCTCCCACCTCCAAAAGCGCCTTCACCGCCTCCTCCCGGGGCAGGGGGTCCCGGTGGAGGCGCTCCTCCAAGGTGCCTTCCTCCAAGTACTCCAGGGCCAAGAAGGCCTCCTCCCCCAAGGGCACCCCCGCCAGGCCCCGCACCAGGTGGGGGTGCTTGAGGGAGAGGGATAGGGTCACCTCCCGGGCGAAGCGCTCCGCCAGCTTGGGGTTTTGGCGCACCTCCTTCTTGGGGAGCTTCAGGGCCACCTTCCCCAGGCCCGGGGCCTCGGCCAGGTAGACTTGGGCCGTCTGGCCCAGGCCCAGGAGCATGAGGAGGCGAAAGTCCTTGCGCTTCAAGCTACTCAAGGACCAAGACCCCTCCCGGCTTCAGGGCGTGCCCCTCCACCCCCCGCTCCCCGGCCTTCTGGGCGAAGGCCTCCCCATCTTGCCGTATGGGGGGGAAGGTGTTGTAGTGGATGGGCACCACCTTTTTGGGTTTGAGGAGGTCTAGGGCCTTTAAGGCGTCCTCCGGCCCCATGGTGAAGTGATCCCCGATGGGTAAGAAGGCGAGGTCCAGGCCCACCTCCCCGATGAGGCGCATGTCCGAGAAGAGGGCGGTGTCCCCGGCGTGGTAGATGCGCTTGCCCCCAAGCTCCAGGATGACCCCCATGGGCATTCCCCCGTAGGTGCCGTCGGGGAAGCTGGAGGAGTGCCAGGCGGGGGTCCACTTGAGCCAGCCGCCTTCAAAGCGGTAGGTGCCGCCGATGTTCATGGGGATGCTCTTGGCCCCGTGCTTTTCGGCGTAGGTGGCGATCTCAAAGGTGGAGACCACCACACCCCCCTTCTTGGAAAGGGCCACGGCGTCCCCAAAGTGGTCCCCGTGGGCGTGGGTTATCAGGATAAGGTCGGCCTGGACCTCGGCCACAGAGGCCGCCGCCAGGGGGTTGCCCGTGAGGAAGGGGTCTATGATGACCTTGGTTTTGCCGTCGGAAAGCCAGACCGCCGAGTGGCCCAGGTACCGGATTTCCAGCATAGGCACCTCCTTTAGAGGGCACTATACCGGAGAAGGGGCTTGGGGGGAAAGGGCACGTTCTAAGTAGCGGTGGAATAGGGCTTCCAAGATTTTGGCGAAGGCCTTTTCGCCCCAGCTCCTTCCCTCGGGCAGAACTAAGGTGAGCTCCAGCTCCAGTTCCCATCCCTCCTGAACCCGGTGCGCCTGGCCCTCCACCCGCAAGGAAGGGGGAGGTAGGGGCAGGGCCATGAGGCGCTCGCCCTCCAGCCGGCTGGCAAAGGGGAGAACCAGCTCCCCCAGCACGGGGTTTTCCTGGCGCAGCACCCCTCGGAGCTCAGGGCCGTGAAGATGCACCTCCAGGGGAAGTCCTTGGGGCAGGCTGCCGTTTAGGTGAAGCTGGAGCCTGGCCTTCATCCTTCCACCCACTCCACCCGCACCCGGCCTTCCTTGAGGAGGCGGGAAACCTCGGCGTCGGGGACGTTGAGGAGCCTGGGAAGCTCGCGGAACCGGGGCGTGGCCGAGGCCAGGCCCACCCGCACGATGAGCACGTCCTCCTCTTCCGCGCGCCCGATGCGCCACACCAGGTGCTGGCCGAGGAGGTCTAGGAGGTCCTTCTCCACCTCTTTAGTCTACTCCCGGTTCAAGGCGGTGCTCGGAGCGGGCTGGAAGATGGAGCGCGGGGGTGGGGTTCTGGGTGCCCGCTCGTCCCCTTGACTGCGTTCCCTGCCGCAGAATAGAGGGGAAACGGGGGAGTGTGTGACGGGACTTCCTTTGCAAGACCTCTTGGCCCTGCCCGCGCTTAGCGGGGCACGCCTCCGTGGGGGGGATCCCTTTCGCCGGGTGTCTTGGGTACACGTGGTGGATCTGCCCGAGCCCTTTCCCTGGGTGAAGCCCGGGCAGCTTCTCCTCACCACGGGGTATGCCTGGCCGCGGGAAGAAGGCGCCTTGCGGGCTTTTGCTTCCCTACTCGCGGAACGGGAACCCGCAGGGGTGGTGCTGGCGGTGCCCCAGTTTTTTGCCCAGTTCCCCGAGCCGGCCTTGGTGGTCCTGGCCGCCCGGGGAGTGGCGGCCCTGGAGCTTCCCTGGGAGGTCCCTTTTGCCCAGGTGACCGAAGAGGTGCTCCGCCTGCTCCTGGCCCGGCAGCTTGCGGTCCAGGAGCGGGTGCAGGTGGTGCATCGGGCCCTGATGCAGGCGGTGTTGGCCCGAGAAGAGCTGGAAAGCTTTTTGGAAAGACTTTCGCAGCTATTGGGTAAGTCGGTGCGGTGGGTGGAGCGCCACGAGGGCTTTGCGGTGCCTGTGCCCTTGGGCCGGGAGCGGGGAGGGTACCTCGTCCTTTCGGGCGAAGCGGACGAGGTGGAGCGCCAAGCCTTGGAGAACGCCGCCTTGGTGGCGGGCTTGATCCTTGCCCATCACCGGGCTTTGGCCGAGCAGGAGGCGCGGCTTGGCTACGCTTTCCTGGATGCACTTTTGGAGGGAAAGCGGGAAGCGTTGACCCCAGAGCGGGCCCGGGCTTTCGGGCTGGACCTGGGGCGCCGCTACCGGTTGGGCGTGTTGCGCCTGCCCCTTTCGCTGCCCCTTACGGAGGCGGGGTTCCAGGAGCGGGAGGCCGCCCTCAAAGAGGTTCGCGCCCTTCTCAAGCGCTTGGGGGCGTGCGCCGTGGTTTCCGTGAGCCTTAACGAGGTGCGGTTTCTCCTGCCCGAGAACCTCGAGGCCCCCTCCTTCTTCCACGCCCTAAACCGCCCCTGGCCCCTTTACCTATCCCGGCCCTACGCCCCCGCAGAGCTCGCCAAGGCCCGGGAGGAGGTGGAGCGGCTGGAGGGTTTTGCACAGCCGGGCGTGTACCTCTACGAGGCGCATTTGGTACCCCGCTTCCTCCGAGGGGATCCGGAGGCTCGGCGGGAACTCAAAACGCTCCTTTCCCCCTTGCGCCCTTCGGAGCGGGAGGCCCTTTTGGCCTGGGTGGAGCGGGGGTTTTCCTTCAAGGAGGCAGCGGCAGCCTTGGGGCTCCACCTAAACACCCTGCGCTACCGCTTGCACCGGGTGGAAGAGAAGCTGGGCCTGGATCTCCGGCGCCCTGAAGACCGCTTCCTCCTGGAACTGGCGGCCCGGATTTGGTCCTTGGATGACAAAAAGGTTTGAGCGCTTTTGTGGGTGGCACACCTAGCTGCAAGGGTCCTCCCTCCGCTAACCTGATAACCCAAAGGAGGCAACGTGGCCCTGGTGGAGTCGCGCAACGAAGCCCTTTGGCACCTTAGGGAGCAGTACGTGCCCCGGGGGGTGGCCCAGGCGCACCCGGTGTTTGCCGCCCGGGCGGAGGGGGTTTGGATCTGGGACGTGGACGGGAAGGCATACCTGGACTTCACCGGAGGCATTGGGGTCATGAACGTGGGCCACGGCCACCCGCGGGTGGTGCAGGCGGTGCGGGCTCAGCTGGAACGCTTCACCCACGTATGCTTTCAGGTGACCCCTTACGAGGCCTACGTACGCCTGGCGGAGCGCCTCGCCGCTCTGGCTCCTGGGGAGTTCCCTAAGAAGACCGTCTTCCTCACCACCGGGGCCGAGGCGGTGGAAAACGCCGTGAAGATTGCCCGGGCCCTATGTACACGTCAAAACCTCCATAGGGCATAACCCCAAGGGACTTCCGCGCCTT